>CAYOKJ010000148.1:0-7037 GCA_964404485.1 uncultured Bacteroidales bacterium
ATACCAACTTGCATACATCGAATAACTTTTCGCTATTCTCTCAATCTCGCCTTCTATAAGTTTTTTATCAATTGTTTTAATTTTTTTAGCTGGAACTCCGGCAAAAACACTTCCGGGTTTTACTATTGTGTTTTTTGAAACTACAGCGCCGGCAGCTATTATCGAATTACTTTCAATTACAGCGTGGTCCATTATTATTGCTCCCATTCCAATCAATACATTGTCATGAATAATACATCCGTGGAT
The DNA here is from genome assembly GCA_964404485.1 of uncultured Bacteroidales bacterium. Taxonomy (GTDB): domain Bacteria; phylum Bacteroidota; class Bacteroidia; order Bacteroidales; family JAIORY01; genus JAIORY01. The sequence goes on from CAYOKJ010000148.1 coordinate 247, forward strand.
TATAGCATTGTGGGCGATTGAAACGTTATTACCAATAAATACAGCTGCAGTTTTGTAAGTACCGTGAATAACAGCACCATCTTGAATATTTACATTATGACCAATACGGATGGAATGAACATCTCCACGTACTACTCCGTTAAACCAAACACTACAATTATCTCCCATTTCTACGTCACCAATAATTGTTGCATTTTCAGCAAGAAAACAATGCTTACCAAATTTTGGGCTTTTCCCTTTTATAGTTTTAATAAGTGCCATTTTATATGTTTTTTATTTATGAGTGCAATATAAAAAATCATTTTTATTTAATAACAAGGAATTGTTACAAAAATTTTAAAATGGAATTATAATCTTATTCATTTTATGCACTCCTCCCAAAAGCCTTAGGGATAAACACAAAATATTTACGGATAATCAATCGAATAATGTAAACCACGGCTTTCTTTTCTTTTTACTGCCATTTTGATAATAAGATAAGCAACATTGATAAGATTCCTGAGTTCGCATATTTTTACAGTAAGAATTGATTTTTCATAAAGATCTTCTGTTTCCTGATAAATAATTTCTAAACGATCCAAGGCCCGTTTTAATCGCAGGTTAGAACGAACAATTCCAACATAATTACTCATAATAGATTGTAGTTCTTTTGTTGTTTGTGTAATAAGAATCATTTCCTCATTTAAAACTGTGCCCGAAGCATCCCAATCAGGAACATCATTATTAAATTCAATAGAATTAATATTTTTTTTAGCATCAATACTTGCCCTGTGAGAGAATACTGCTGCTTCTAATAATGAATTTGAGGCAAGACGATTAGCACCATGTAATCCTGTTGAGGAACATTCGCCCGAAGCATATAAATTTTTTATTGATGTTCTGCTAAATTCGTCAACAACAATACCTCCGCAACTGTAATGTGCAGCAGGAACTACAGGTATTTTTTCTTTTGTGATATCAATTCCAATACTTAGGCATTTTGCATAAATACCTGGAAAATGTTCTATAAGTTTATTACTGTTGAGATGAGTGGCATCAAGAAATAAATGCTTTTCTCCGCTTATTTTTAGCTCTGAATCAATTGCACGGGCAACAATATCACGTGAAGCAAGAGAACCTCTTTCATCATATTTTTTCATAAATTTTTTCCCGTCAGTAGTTTTTAAAATAGCACCAAATCCTCTTAAAGCTTCAGTTATTAAAAATGATGGTTTTTCATCCGGATTGTAAAGCGAGGTTGGGTGAAATTGCATAAATTCCATGTTATCAATTTTACCCTTGGCGCGATAAGCCATCGCAATACCATCACCGGTAGCTACAACTGGATTTGTTGTTGTGCTGTAAACATTTCCTGCACCACCAGTTGCAATTAATGTAGTTTTTGCAAGAATTGTACAAATTTTATTATCTGAAGGATTTAATATATACGCTCCAAAACATTGAATGTCAGATGATTTTTTGTTTAGCTCCTTGCCCAAATGATGCTGTGTAATAATATCAACTGTAAAATGATTTTCAAGAAATTCGATATTTTTATGCTTTTTTGCTTGATTGACCAAAGCCCTCTGAATTTCATGGCCTGTGCTATCTTTATGATGAAGAACACGATATTCGGAATGGCCACCTTCTTTTGCTAGATCATATTTACCGGATTCTTTTTTGTCGAATTCTGTTCCCCATTTAATAAGTTCTTTTATTCTTTTAGTTGATTCAGTAATTGTTAATCTTACAATATTTTCATTATTAAGGTCATCACCGGCTTTTAAAGTATCTTTTATATGTTTTTCATAAGTATCCGGAGTGTGCATTACAGCAGCTATTCCTCCTTGTGCATATTTTGTTGAGGTTTCATCAATTTTCGATTTTGTAACAATCAATACTTTGCCACTACCAGCAACTTTCAAAGCATAGGTTAATCCTGCTATTCCTGATCCTATTATTAAAAAGTCAACTTTTCGTTTCATTCTATTCCTGATTTTAATAATGAACTAAATTAATTATTTATAATAATATACAAAATTCTAGCCTAAATAAAAAAGTCCACCTTTTTTAGGTGGACTTTTTTAGACTTTTATTAGAATGTAAAGTCCTATTCAGGATGAATTGCTTCAACCGGACATACATCTGCACATGCACCACAGTCAGTGCAAAGTTCTGGATCGATGACATAAATATCACCTTCGGAAATAGCCTCAACAGGACACTCGTCGATGCAAGTACCACATGCAGTGCAATCATCGTTAATTTTATAAGCCATAATAAATTAATTTTTTGTTTATAAATTTATAATTTGTAATTATATTTTGCAAATATAAATATTATTAAGAACAAAGGAGATATTTTCATTTTTTTTTACTAATAATTTTCAATAAAAAAAAGTTAAAATATTTTTTAAAAAAAGTACATATTTATTTGTTTAATTAGAAAATAAATCATGTAACTTTGCAGCGATATTTATAACTTAAATTTCACATGGCTAAAAACAAGCTCACAAAAGAGCGAGAAGATGTTGTGGTAAGATTTGCCGGTGATTCCGGAGACGGAATGCAATTAATCGGCACACTTTTTTCAGATTCAACTGCTTATGCAGGTAATGATTTTGCTACTTTCCCGGATTATCCATCCGAGATTAGGGCTCCTCAAGGAACTATTGCAGGAGTTTCAGGATTTCAAGTACATTTTGGACATTCAGATATTCACACTTCAGGTGATAAGGCTGATGTTTTAATAGCAATGAATCCTGCTTCATTAAAGGCAAATTTGATCTGGACAAAGTCTAACGGAATAATAATATTGGATAATGATGCTTTTATTGATAAAGGTATTGAAAAAGCGGGATATGAAACTAATCCTCTTGAGGATAATTCATTAACTGGATATAACATTGTCAATCCTCCGATTTCAAAAATGACCTTGGAAGCAGTAAAAGATCTTGATTTACCCAATAAAGTTGCGCTGAAAAGCAAAAACATGTTTGCTCTTGGCGTAGTATTATATTTATTCAACCGTAAATTAGATTCAACTAACGAATTTTTTGAAACAAAATTCAAGTCAAAACCTCTAATAATAGAAGCTAACAAAAGAGTATTGAAAGCAGGATATTTATATGCCGAAAATGTTGAGGCGATAAATCTTACTTACAATGTAAAACCCGCTCCTCTTAAAAAAGGATTGTATCGGAATATTACAGGTAACCTTGCAACTGCATGGGGATTTATTGCTGCTGCTGAACGCTCGGGAAGAAAATTGTTTTTGGGTTCGTATCCAATTACTCCTGCTTCTGAAATTCTACAGGAACTTTCAAAGCATAAGCAATTTTCTGTAAAAGCATTTCAAGCTGAAGATGAAATTGCAGGTGTCTGTTCTACTATTGGTGCCAGTTATGCTGGTTCTCTTGCTGTTACTTCTACATCGGGTCCGGGGCTTTCTCTTAAAAGTGAGGCTATTGGTTTGGCTATTATGACTGAACTTCCAATGGTTGTTGTTAATGTTCAGCGTGGAGGTCCTTCAACAGGTTTGCCGACAAAATCTGAACAATCGGATTTAATGCAGGCTCTTTATGGTAGAAACGGTGAAAGTCCTTGTATTGTTATGGCTGCAGGTAGTCCTACAGATTGCTTCTTCTCAGCTTATGAATCATCAAAACTTGCTGTTGAGCACATGACTCCGGTTATTCTTCTTACTGATGGTTCAATAGCAAACGGGTCTGAGATTTTTAGAATACCTAAAGTCGCAAGTTTGGATGAAATTAATCCTCCCATTGTTGAAGCAAATGATAAGGATTTTAAACCATATAAAAGGGATGAAAAAACACTTAGCCGTCAATGGGCTCTTCCAGGCACAGAAGGTTTACGACATAGATTAGGTGGTCTTGAAAAGGAAAATATTACAGGTGATGTTTCACAAAATCCGGAAAATCATCAGTTAATGGTTAAATTACGTGAGGAAAAAGTTCAACGTGTTAAAAATTATATTCCTGAACAGGATGTAGTTGGTGCTGATTCTGGCGAATTGCTAGTTGTTAGCTGGGGTGGAACATATGGTGTTATGCTTACAGCTGTAGAACAACTACGAAAAAATGGAATGGATGTCAGCCTTGCACATTTTAAATATATTAACCCGCTTCCCAAAAATACAAACGAAGTATTTAGCAGATACAAAAATATTGTTGTATGTGAATTGAATAATGGACAGTTTGTTCATTATTTAATTTCAAAATTCCCACATTATAAATACGAAAGCTTTAATAAAATTCAAGGCTTGCCATTTATGGTTGCTGAATTGGAAGAAAAGTTTAAAACAATACTGGAAAAAAACAATAAATAACATGGAAGCACAAGTATTAAAAGATATTCCACTATTAACTAAAGATGATTTTAAGAGTGATCAAATGGTAAAATGGTGCCCCGGTTGTGGTGACCACGCTATTTTATCTTCTGTCGAAAAAGTATTTCCACAACTCGGTATCCGTAAAGAAGATTTTGCTGTAATATCAGGTATTGGTTGCTCGTCTCGTTTTCCATACTATATGAATACTTATGGTATTCATGGGATTCACGGTAGAGCTGCTGCAATAGCTTCCGGAGTAAAAATTGCAAATCCGAATCTTAGTGTATGGGTTATTACGGGTGATGGCGATTCAATGGCCATTGGAGGAAATCATTTTATTCATGTTGTTAGAAGAAATATTGATTTGAATATTCTTTTATTTAACAATAGAATTTATGGTTTGACAAAAGGGCAATATTCACCAACTTCCCCGAAAGGAATAATAACCAAAACTTCCCCTGATGGGACTTTCGAAAATCCGTTTAATCCCGGTGAATTGGTAATTGGTGCTCAAGGTACTTTCTTTGCAAGAACTATTGATAATAATCCAAAAATGATGGTCAATGTTATGCTTGAAGCTGCTAAACATAAGGGAACCTCAGTAGTTGAGATTCTTCAGAATTGCGTTATTTTTAATAATAATACTCATGAGCTTGTTTCTTCAAGGGAAACAAAAGATGACAATCAAATATTACTTGAACATGGAAAACCAATGATATTTGGAAAAAATAAAGATAAAGGAATTATTTGTTCCGGATTAAAACTTGAAGTTGTAAAAATTGGTGAAAATGGAATTACAGAAGAGGATATAATCGTTCATGACCAGTATTCAGAAGATCCCGGATTACATGCAATGCTTGCAAGAATGACTCCTCCATATTTACCTATGGCAATGGGTGTTATTCGTGCTGTAAAACATGAGACATATAATGACGCTCTTGATGAATTAATTGAATACAAAAAAGAAACATCACCATACAAAACTGTTGATGATTTACTTACCAGCGGAAATACCTGGGAGGTATAATATTATAGAAATATTAAAAAATTAAAGCCTTTTACATAATTGTAGAAGGCTTTTTGATTTTTGATTAATGATTGTTTTGTTTCTGAATTTGATGGTTTTTTCTCTTAAAAATTTTTAGGTACAAACTAATAATTATTTTTCATAAGTTTGTGTTTATTAATACGAAAATGTTATAAATTAGTTAAGTGGTAATGATTGAGCAATTTAAAAAATATATTAAAAAGAAAAATTTGTTTTCTGACAATGACAAAATACTACTTGCAGTTAGCGGTGGTATTGATTCGGTTGTAATGACCGAACTTTTTTCGCTTGCCGGATATAATTTCGCAATTGCTCATTGTAATTTTAAGCTCCGTGGAAACGATTCTGATAAGGATGAAAATTTTGTAAAAGAACTTGCCACGAAATATAAAGTTCCGTTTTTTTTAAAAGTATTTAATACACGGAAATATTCTGATGATAACAGAATTTCTATTCAGATGGCTGCTCGTGAGTTGAGATATTATTGGTTTACAGAGTTATTAAATTCTGAGGATTACAGATATATTGCAACTGCTCATCATCGCGACGATTCTATTGAAACATTTTTTATTAACCTGTTTAGGGGAACCGGTATTAGCGGACTTCACGGAATTTTACCAAAACAAGGCGATGTTATTCGCCCAATATTATTTACCGGAAGAGATGAAATTGAAGCTTTTCAAACCGAAAATAATATTATGTTTAGAGAAGATAAATCTAATTTATCTGACAAATATTTGAGAAATAAAGTAAGACATAAACTTTTCCCGATAATAAAAGAAATTGAACCGGATATCGAAAAAGTGATGCAAAAAAATATCAGTCGTTTTGCTGAAACTGAGACCGTTTACTTCAAAGAAATTGATGAAAAAAGGAAAATTGCTGTCAGAAAAGAAAATGAAAAAATTCTTATTTCGATTGATGAACTCAAAAAACTAAAACCTCTCAGAGCTTATCTTTATGAGTTTCTGTTGCTTTATAATTTTAATTTTTCGGATGTTGAAAATATTATAAATGCTCTTGATGGTATTTCCGGCAAACAGTTTTACTCTCCTACTCATCGTTTGCTAAAAGATCGTAATAGCTTAATTATAATTCCTTTAACGAATAAAATAATTCAAGAAAATTTCATCAATAAATATGATAAGGAAATATTATTTCCGGTGAGTTTGAAAATAAGAATCGAGAAAAGCAGTGAAATATCTTTTGACAAAAATTTCGCATACCTTGATTATTCAAAACTGGAATTCCCACTTATTTTACGAAAGTGGAAAAGGGGAGATGTTTTTGTACCATTCGGCATGACCGGAATAAAAAAACTAAGTGATTTCTTTATTGATGAAAAATTATCAATAATCCAAAAAGAACAAATTTGGCTATTGTGTTCAGGTAAAGATATAATTTGGGTTATTGG
>CAYOKJ010000149.1:0-7027 GCA_964404485.1 uncultured Bacteroidales bacterium
TTCTGAAAATTTCTGTCGAGGAAGCAAAAAGACAATTTGAATCTGAAATTAAAATAGGGAAAATGGGTAGTCCAGATGAATTTGTATCTCTTGCAATTTGGTTGCTTTCGCCGATTTCAAAATATATTACCGGTCAAACTATAAGTGTTGATGGTGGTTTGATTAAATCTGTTTTTGGATAAAATAAAAAATTGTAAGTAATCAAATTTGCCACAGATTCTCAGATGAATTTGTTTTATAATCTGTGAATCTGTGGATTTTTATTCCTAAAATCAATAAATCTAAAATGGCAAATCTTCTTCTTCCGGTGGAGGAGGAATGTCGACTTCAGTTTGTGGAGGAGGTGTATTCGTATTCATGCTTTGATCGGCACTTTCAATTCTCCATGCTTCTAGGTTTGTAAAATAGCTTACATTCCCATTTTTTTCCCATTTTCTGCCTTTAATATTAAATTGAACTTTAATATCTGTGTTAAGCTGAAACTTTTCAATCAAGTCGCAACGGTCCTGTGTTAATTGAAATTTTATCGTTTCGACAAAATCTCTGCCATTTGCGTTTTCAGTTTTCTCTACAACAAATTCACGTTTTTGGAAACTATCCGTTATTTGCTGTATATCTAGTTTTTCAATTAATCTTCCTGTTAGTTCAAAACTCATTATTCTTCTTCCTTTTATTAAAATTAATATTCTATTTTTTTTTCGTTCTTATTCCAAGAAATAAATATTTCAACACCTTCTTTTTGCATTATCTGTTCTGAAGGTATCAAACGCATTTCATTTGGTTTTTTAAATTCATCATAAATAAAAACATCGTCAAAATTATGATTTTTTGCTTCTTCAAGAGAGCATGCGTAAAAAATTTTTTTCATTCTTGCCCAATAAATAGCTCCAAGGCACATTGGGCAAGGTTCAGAGCTGGCATATATTTCGCAATCAGAAAGCTGATATGAGTTTAGATTTTTGCATGCACTTCTTATAGCATTAATTTCTGCATGAGCTGTTGGGTCGTTATTTGTTGTTACCGAATTAAATCCTTCACCAATAATTTTTCCATCTTTAACTATTACAGCACCAAATGGACCGCCATTTGTCGAATTAGCATTTTCTTTTGCTAACTCGATTGCTCTCTTCATAAATTTGTTGTTTTCTGCTTTCATTGTTTTAGTGTTTCATGGTTTCATGGTTTCATGGTTTGAAATCAATTACAGTAAATTACCATTAATTACAATTTCCATTTCACCATCACTCTAATATTTCGCCGCTCCAATTTCCTTTTCTAGTTGGTGATTGATTTGATTTCTTTAATAAAGATAGAAACTTTTTTCTATCAATAATTTTTGCGCCCATGCTTTTTAGATGATCAGTTTCTTGTTGAACATCAATAAAATCAAAATTCCATTTTTTTAATTTCTCAACCAAAAAATAAAGAGCAACTTTTGATGCATCAGTTTTAATATGAAACATTGACTCTCCAAAAAATGCATTACCAAGAGAAATACCATATAAACCACCAACCAATTTGTTTTTAAAATATGTTTCAACAGAATGACAATATCCTTTTTGATGAAGGTTAATGTATGCTTTTTTCATATCATCAGTTATCCAGGTGTCTTCCTGATCAATTCTTGGAACGCTGGCACAATTTTCAATAACATCTGCAAAGTTAGTATCAAATTTCACTTGAAAAATATTTTTATTAATTTTTGATTGTAAACTTTTGGATACCTTGAATTCCTCAGGAAAAAGAATTGTTCTTGGATCCGGCGACCACCAAATAATTGGTGATTCAACGGAATACCATGGGAAAATGCCAACAGAATAAGCATGTAACAGTCTCTCAGTACTTAAATCTCCTCCAACTGCTACAATCCCTTGCTCATTAGAATTATTTGGATTTGGAAAAGAAATTTCTTCGTTGAGTAAGTAAACAGGCATTGTTAATTTATATTAATTCTGGTCTTAATACTATTAATTCAAGTTTTAGTTTTTAGCAATTATCAATGAAACCATACAACACTAAAACAATTACAATTTATCCATGCAAAAATTAATTGTTTTACAAATTTCTTTTATTTCTGTTTCAGTTATAATTAAAGGAGGAGCGATTCTGAAAGAATTCGAATTAAATAAAAACTGATCTACAATTAAACCATTCTCAACAAATAGTTCTAGTAATTTGCTAACTATTTGTTCATTCTCAAGTTCAACAGCAATCATCAATCCATTTTGTCTGAAACATTTAACAGCAGTATTATCTTTTAATTCATTTATAAATAATTCTCCTTTTTTATTTACATTTTCGATTATATTAGATTCAGTTAATAATTTAAGATTTGCCAACGCAGCTGCACAACAAACTGGATGTCCTCCAAAAGTTGTAATGTGACCGAGTTCAGGGTTAAAAGTTAATGATGACATAATTTCTTTTGAAGAAATAAAAGCACCAATTGGCATTCCGCCACCCATTGCTTTAGCAAGACAGAGAATGTCAGGAGTGACTTCATAATTCTCGAAACAGAATAATTTTCCTGTTCTGCCAAAACCTACTTGAATTTCGTCAAAAACTAATAAAGTATTCGTTTCATCACATCTTATTCTTAATTTTTTTAGAAAGTCTTTTTCAGGTAAAATAATTCCCGCTTCGGCTTGAATTGGTTCAATAAAAACACATGCTGTTTTCTTATTAATCTTACTTAATTGTTCAATATTATTGAAATCAAGAAATTGAATATTTGGTAACAATGGACGAAAAGCATACTTCAGTTTTTCGTTTCCAAGAAGACTTAAAGCACCGTGAGTGCCTCCGTGGTATCCATTTTTAAATGCTATAATTTCTGTCTTGCCAGTATATCTTTTTACAAGTTTTAAAGCACCTTCAATGGCTTCGCTGCCTGAATTAACAAAATATGTTGAGTTTAGATTTTCAGGAAGATTTTCAGAGAGTTTAGTTGCGAGATCAACTTGTGGTGTCTGAATATATTTTCCATAAACCATCAGGTGCATATATTTGTCGAGCTGGTTTTTAATTGCTTTTATTATCATCGGATGTCGATGACCAACATTACTTACCGAAACACCGGAAACAAGATCAATATATTTTTTACCATCTGAATCAAATAAATAAATTCCTTCAGCTTTTTCAATTTCCAAAGCAAGTGTATGAGCAGAAGGCAAGGCCAAATGCTGAAAAAATAATTGTCGTTGAGTTAACATGATTATTGTTTTTGTACTACAAAAGTATATATAATCTTGTTATTTGGGGTTGTTTGTTTTTTAGTGAATTTTTTATATAAACCCGTAGTACGACTCAAAGTCGTGCTACGGGAAATTCTTCTGCTTGCGAAGTGTAAAATTGCGGGCAGGTAACAATTGCCAGCGTTTTACAATTAAATTAACAAAGTGCTTGGCTGGCGTTGTGTAAGTTGCCGATAGAAAGAGGTTGCCAGCTTAGAGTAAAACAGCCGGAAAAAAAGACCTTCATCATTGCTGTACCTACGCAACAAAATCCCAAAACAAAAAATACAAAGCTTAGATTATGTTAGTTAAATGTTGATAAAAAAACTTTGCTGGTTAATATTTTTCATTTATCATTGTATATTGCTCAAAAGCATAATTAAAGATATGAATAATAAGGTTGTTGTAATAACTGGAGCGTCATCAGGTATTGGTAAATCATTGACCAGCGAATATGCCTATGCAGGCTACAAGGTTGTAATAGCTGCCCGAAATGAGAAAAAACTTCTTGACTTAAGTGAAAATTTTATTAGAAAAGGTTTCGAGGTTTATGCAGTAACAACCGATATAAGTAAAAAAGCTGATTGTAAAAACCTGATTAAAAAAGCAATTGCTGAGTATGGGAAAATTGATATTTTGATAAATAATGCCGGAGTTTCAATGCGTGCAATATTTGAAGAAATGGATTTAAAAGTTCTAAAGTATCTTATGGATGTGAATTTTTGGGGAACTGTTTTTTGCACAAAATATGCTCTGCCATATTTGTTGGAATCAGAAGGTTCAGTTGTTGGTGTTTCGTCAATTGCAGGTTATAAAGGCTTACCCGGAAGGACAGGATATTCTGCTTCGAAGTTTGCCATACATGGATTTTTGGAGACTTTACGAACAGAGAATCTTAAAAAGAATCTTCATGTTTTGATTGCTTGTCCTGGTTTTACAAATACGAATATTAGAAAAACAGCGTTAGGAAAAGATGGTAATGAGCAAGGAGAAACACCAAGGGATGAAGATAAAATGATGAGTTCGGAAGAAGTAGCAAGCAGAATAAGAAAAGCAGTTGATAAAAGAAAAAGGTCATTAATTTTGACAACTCAGGGGAAAATGACAGTTTTATTAAATAAATTGTTTCCTAAGTATATGGATAAATTGGTTTATAATCATATGGCAAAAGAGCCTGATTCACCATTTAAATAATAAAAATAATCAAAAAAAAAGTAAAAAGCAAACATATAAAAATGAAAAAATTTACATTAGAAATTGAACCAAAAGTAGGTTTCGGGAATTTAAAATTTGGCGATACAAGTGAGAAAATTATAGAATATCTTGGCGAAGCTGAAGAATTAGAAGATATTGAGGATGATGATGAGTTTAATACAATAATCCTTAATTACAGTAATCAGGGGATATTAGTGTTTTTAGAAGGAGCGGAAAAATCAGTTCTTTCTTGTTTCGAAATTGAGAATGATGAATCAACTCTTTTCGGGAAACATATCTTCGAGATGAATGAAGCTGGAATTACCAAATTAATGAACAAAAATGGATATAATGAAATTGAAACCGGTGTTGATGAAGATGGCGAAAAACGTCTTTCTTTTGACGATGCTATGATTGATTTCTTTTTTATTGATGACGAACTTGTTGCTGTAAACTGGGGAGTTCTGGTTAACGAACATGGTGAGATAGAAGAGTTATAAATTTTGGTGTTTCAGTGTTGCACTGTTTCAGTGTTGTATTGTTACACTGTTATACTGTTTCATTTTTGCACTGTTTCAGTGATGCATTTTTAATAATTAAATATAGTAGCTTTTAGTTTGTAGAATATTTGCTGCAAATACATGGGTGTTTTCCTTTTGTATTTGTAGTTTTTTTTATAAATCTTAAACCAAATATCATTTAATCCTTGTATCTCGGGTGAAATTTAGTAATAACTTTTCTTAAGTATGTTTTATCGAGATGAGTATATATTTCTGTTGTGGTAATAGATTCGTGACCAAGCATTTCCTGTACAGCTCTGAGGTCTGCGCCACCTTCAATTAAATGAGTAGCAAAAGAATGACGAAAAGTGTGTGGGCTGATTTTTTTCTTAATACCTGCTTTCTCAGTTAAATCTTTAACTATTAAAAATATCATTACTCTTGATAGTTTTCCACCTCTTCTGTTCAAAAACAGAATATCTTTATCTTCCTTTTTGGGCTCTTGATGAATGCGGATATTTTCTAAATATATTCCAATATGTTTTTGGGCAACTTCACCTATTGGGACTAACCTTTCTTTATCTCCTTTCCCGATAATTTTAATAAAACCATCATTAAAATACAGATTTGTAATTTTGATATTGATTAGCTCACTTACTCGTAATCCACATCCATAAAGTGTTTCGAGAATAGCTTTATTTCTCTCGCCATCAGTTTTACTCAAGTCAATATTATTTATTATCATTTCTATTTCATCGAAACTAAGAGTGTCAGGAAGTTTTCTTCCAATTTTTGGAGATTCTAATAATTCGGTTGGATTGCTTTCGATAATTTCTTCCAAAATTAAATAATTAAAAAATGCCTTTGTGCCTGAGATAATTCTGGCTTGCGATCTTGCGTTAAGATTCCTCATGTTTATCCACATTACAAAATCTTGCAAAACAGATAAAGTAACTTGTTGTGGAATAAGATTAAGATTATTTTCTTCTAAAAAGCTTACAAGAAGCTTTGTATCATGAATATACGCCTGAATAGAATTTTTTGAGAGAGATTTTTCAAGCTGTAGATAATTTTTAAATCCTTTTATGTATGAGTCCCATTTCATTTGATAAGTATAATTTAAAAATTATTTTACTTTAAATTCATTATAGTTGCACAGTAAGCTGTCTTGTATAAATATATTATCTACTCTTGCATGGGGTGGTCCGATTCTACACCAATCAATAAATTCATCAATGTTTTTTTCTTCGCCTTCTGCTTCAATATAAACTATACCATAAGTTTTATTAATCACAAACCCACATATATTTAATTCAATTGCTTTTTTATGAGTGTAAAATCTAAATCCAACATTTTGCACTTTTCCAATAACTTTTATAATAACACTCTTCTTTGTCATTTTATGGATTTAGTCTTTTAATAATCATCTCATTAATTTTACCGACGAGTTGATGTGGTGGAAGTCCACGCCAATTAAAGCAATCAAATTTTCCACCAAAACCAATATAATAATCCAGATTTGCATCAGTAAACTCTCTGATAACATGGTTTCTGAAATTTAATCCGACAATCCAACCATCTTCAATTTCATCAACCCATTCAAGGTAATAATCATCATCACCTGAATGAAAATTTAAAATATTTTCACCAATCAAAATAAATTTATTTATGCTATTTTCGTTAAGTACTTCAATAAGATTTCTTTTCAAGCACATAATATCGTTATGAAGAACATCGTTCCACTCGCCCATCATTTCTATAACACAAAAACCTTTTTTATAATCGACGAAAAGCAGTTTTACAAAAAGCGTTGAAGAACCAATTTCATCCCATTGAGGATGAATGTAATGGTCGTAAATTGTATTAGTGCATTCAAAGTCACTATACTTGCGATCATAAAATGGGGATTTGCTATCCTCTGAGGAGTTATAAATATTTAGCCACGAATAAAATGGTTCTATTGTATGCATATCAAAACAAAATTACATAATATTTATTCAATATTTCTAATTGTGTTTTTTGAAAAGATGTTGATAATAATATAAAAGGTTCTGCTGTTATTTTAATGGTAAATAATTATTAAGTGATTCTATCAACCAG
>CAYOKJ010000150.1:0-6981 GCA_964404485.1 uncultured Bacteroidales bacterium
CGCATTTATCAATATTCCACTAAATTCGTGGTAGTACCATAAAAATTAAACAACATTTTAGAAAAAAATAAACTGAAAAAATTTTATAATCCTTTGTATTTATTATTTCTGAAGTCATTATATGTAAAAGTAGGAAAATTAAAAGAACCTAAAATGACTAAAAGAACAAAATGCTCATAATTAGCTTGCTTATCTTTTTTTAAGTTTTAAGCTTAAAGCATTAAAAATGACTATAATGATAAAATATTTTTGTACATTTGAAAATTATGAAATATTATCTTCGAAATATTAAAAGATTCATTAATCAGTATTATAGCAAAACACAATATTACAAATGAGATATAAACGGAATATTCCGTTTATACTTATGTTATGCAAAATACAGAAAAACATTGATCACATGAAATATATAGTACTAATAATTTTACTCTTAGTTTCAATAATAAGTTTCTCCCAAACTCCTATAACAGATGACAATTTCCATCAGGCAATTGACACTTGTTTAAGCACAAACCCTGTAGATGGATTATGCCATAGTTGTGAATATGGTGCTATGCCTGACTGGGATGTGAGTCAGGTTTCTAATATGGATAACGCTTTTCTATTATCAGTTAACTTTAATTGTGACATATCTGGTTGGGATGTAAGCAATGTCATAAGTATGTCTAATATGTTTAATAATGCATATGATTTTAATAAAGACATAAGCACTTGGGATGTGAGTAAGGTTAATGATATGTCCTATATGTTCTACCGTTCATACTCATTTAATCAAGTCATTGGCTCATGGGATGTTGGTCAGGTAACTGATATGAGCTGGATGTTTCGAAGTGCTGAATCATTTAATCAAGACATTGGCTTATGGAATGTAAGTAAGGTTACCGAGTTACAAGGTATGTTTAAATCAGCTGAATCATTTAATCAAGACATAGGTTCATGGGATGTAAGTCAGGTTACTGATATGAATCGGATGTTTTGGAGTAATCCCTCATTTAACCAAGACATTAACTCCTGGAATGTAAGTCAGGTTACTGATATGAACTGGATGTTTTGTCATGCTTCCTCATTTAACCAATACATTGGCTCATGGGATGTGAGTAATGTTATTAATATGGATAATATGTTTACTAGTTGTGAGAACTTTAATCAAGACATTAGTTTATGGGATGTAAGTAATGTTACGAATATGAGTCGGATGTTTTATCACGCGGAATCATTCAACCAAAACATCGACTCATGGGATGTGAGTAACGTCACAAATATGAATAGTATGTTTTATCAGGCGAATTCATTTAACCAAAACATCGGTTCATGGGATGTTAGCAATGTCACTAATATGCGTTATATGTTCTTGGGTACAGAATCATTTAATAAAGACATCGGCACTTGGAATGTAAGTCAGGTTAACAATATGGATTGGATGTTTTATAGTGCTGCTTCGTTTAACCAAGACATAAGTACTTGGTGCGTTGAACGCTTTTTTTATGAACCGTTTAATTTTTCTTTGAATTGTCCATTAACTCCTGAATTTTACCCCCACTGGGGTGAAGAATGTACTACTGGTATAGATGATGATCAAAAATATGATTTTAAGATTTCCCCAAATCCTACAGAGTCTACTTTTTCATTAAATATTGAATCAGAAAGAATAACTGAAATTAACATATATAATCAGCAGAATCAAAAAGTATTCTATACTTCTGCAATAATGGACAATCTTGATATTTCAAAATTAAAACCTGGTTTATATATTGTTGAGATCACAACGAATGGGCAAAGAATCAGACGTAAAATAATTAAGAGATAAAGTACTTTGCATAGTCGAGTAGGCTGCCCCACCAGTAAGAACCGGTAGGGAGAACCTCTCACACCACTAAGCCCCGAAAGCTTTCGGGAGGTCTCGTATACAGCGTTTCGTTAAGTATCAATACTATGCTCTTTTCACCATGATAGCTATGTCCTTGTTTAAGAAAATGGCTAGACAAGGTTAAGCTGTGTTCAGCCACAAAAAACCTTATAATACCAATTGTATTTTAAAATATGCTGAAAGTGGATTTAAAAATTTACAATGGTTAATGCTGATACATAATCAAAGTGCTTTAAGAAGTGGAACGAACTTAAAGCGCATTTTGATTAGTAATCGGTATAACTTACCGGCAAAAGCCTTCAATCAAAAATAATTATTTCAATCCTTTAATCAATAATTTCTTTTCCCATATTAAAAAAATCTTTGTATATTTGAAAAATTAGATTATGCAAAATTATATTCTATATATCAAAAGCATCATTAATCTGTTTTTTAACAAAACAATCTATTATAAATATATAAGATATAAACAGAATATTCCGTTTATACTTATGTTGGGCAACATTTTAAAAGGACAACCTATTAATGAAAATATTTCCAAAAGGAATAACAGAAAAGATTTGGCGTGAACATTTAAATTCGTATAGCAAGACTTTAGTTCATTACACTTCTGAAGTGTATAATCTTTTATCTAATGAACATAAAAACGTAACGATATATAATATATACATATGTCCTCTATGTTTAAAAAGTTATTTTGTAAATACAGAATCAGAAATTCAAGGAAATGCAGAGTTTTCACTTGACCATGTTCCTCCTTATTCTATAGGTGGTAAATTTAAAATTATAACTTGTAAAAAATGCAATAACGATTCTGGTGCATTTGAATCTGAATTAGAAAGGATAATAAATTTTGCAATAGATAAAGAAAATCCAGAAACATTATTAATTCCAAATGTTAAAGTAAAAGATTTAGAAACTGGGAAATTCATACAAGGTAAAGTTGTTTCAAAAAATAATAGAACTGATGTTGTTTTTAATGAAAAAGCAAAAGAATTCAATCCTAAATATATTGAGTTTCTATCTGACTTAAAAAATAAAAAAATTCAATTAGATATTCCATTATATAATCAGGATAAGGTTGAGAAAGCCCTTTTGAAATCAGCATATTTAATTTGTTTTA
This sequence comes from uncultured Bacteroidales bacterium, assembly GCA_964404485.1. GTDB lineage: Bacteria > Bacteroidota > Bacteroidia > Bacteroidales > JAIORY01 > JAIORY01. The sequence continues at coordinate 2,991 of CAYOKJ010000150.1, forward strand.
TTTGGTGGGGATATGAATTTGTTTTTTCAGAAAATGGTTCATTATTAAGAAAAGTTATTGACAATCAAATCAAATACCCTATACAAGTTCCTATTTTATGGCAGAAAGGTATAGGAAAATTACCTGAAGGTGTTTGCCTTTTCAATAATAAATCTGAAAGATTAGCATTCATAGTAAATATTGATTTGAAAGGTATTGATGTAAATACAACAGCAAGTGTTATTATTCCAAACCCTACTGAAAAAGGATGGGAAAATTTAGATGAAATAAATAAATTAATAAAACAAGATTCAAACAATTTAACTTATATCCCATTACCAAGAGTTTTACATAGAATTGGATATACAATAAGCTGGAGAATAGTTTTACCTAATAATAAAAAATAAAAAACGTTGCCCAACAGCAGTTATAGGGCATTTTAGAAAACGAACCATTATCGTATCAAATTGAATCATATCGTATCATGTTTATTGGATATCTATCATAATTAGCTTGCTTAGCTTTTTTTAAGTTTTAAGCTTAAAGCATTAAAAATGACTATAATGATAAAATATTTTTGTACATTTGAAAATTATGAAATATTATCTTCGAAATATTAAAAGATTCATTAATCAGTATTATAGCAAAACACACTATTACAAATGAGATATAAACGGAATATTACGGTTATATTTATGTTATGGGCAAGTGCCAAAAAGACATCCCAAAAATGGAACTTAGATTAAGCGAAATATCATATTTGTTAACAATAAAAAACCCTGATCCGAGTAAGATTATTAAAATTTCCTTTCTTGAATTACTTGCGGAAAGAGTTTTAATGCTAAAGAAGGTTGGTAGACAACTTGAAATAATAATAAATGAAACAACTTCTTCTAATTTGACTGATTTAGAAAAAAAATTGCTAATTCCTTTGAGAAATAACAAATTAGATTTTCAACAATATATTGCAAGAATTGGCAGATTATCACTTAGGGTAATGAGTTGGTCAAGAGAATTCGATATTGATAGACTCATTAAAAAGCATTTGATTTCAAATGGTTATTTAATTCAAACGGACATCAATATTTTCGGATTTAAAATACCATTCTATACTAGACATACGATCCTAACAATAAATACTCTAAAGAAATATAAAAGTTTAGATACAATTGAGATGCAATTGAAAGAATCTATTGAAGAACAATACAATCGTATATTGGACATTGATTTTGATTCATTTTGGCAGGACTTGGAAGCAGATTATAATCGAGCATCATTAAATTTTAAACCTGCAATTGCATATTTTAATGAATAAGAAATGAAGCACCAGCTTATAACATACAATAAACGTAAACGCTTTCAATACTTTGATACAAAATCTAATAAGAGTTAATAATATAATTGATATGAAAAAACTAGTAAATCTATTACTTATAATAACAGGCACAGCAATTATTGTCCAATCCCAGAACCCTCAATGGCAGAATTATACAGATGGTGCCTATATAAATAATCTTGCAAATGATGGCACCCACATTTTTGCAGCAACAAGGGGAGGATTGTTGCAAGTAAATATATCTACAGGAAAAACAACTTACTTTAATGTTGCAAATTCAGAGTTGCCTGATAATGACATAAATTCAGTGGCTGTTGATACAGATGGTATATTATGGATTAGAACATTTGATGAATTAACGATGTATGATGGTAACGACTGGACTGTCTATAATATACCATATTCGGGATCGAGTTCTAGCTATCCAGGAAAATTAGCAGTAGATAGTGATGGGGTTGTTTGGTTAAATTTCGGAAATGAGATTGTTTCCTTCAATGGTACTGATTGGGTTACATATTACACTAACGAACTCCCATTCTCGAGAAGTATTCTAACTATTTCTGCAGATAATGATGGATCGATATGGTTTGGCACCTGGGGTGACGGTCTTGCATCATATAATGGTAGTGAATGGTTACTGTATGATACTATCAACTCTGGTATTCCGGGCAATAACATATTTTCTTTCTCACTTGACCAATCAGGGAATATTTGGGTTGTGACACCTGCTGGTCTGGCCAAATATGATGGGTCAACCTGGTATGAATATAATACTGAGAATTCAGGTATACCAAGTGATGCCGTGATTTCAGTAACGGTTGATAACAACGATATGAAGTGGATTGGAACAGCTGATGGCCTCATTTCATATGATAATGTTAACTGGACACTATATAACACAACAAACTCTGGAATTACTTACAACAAAGTTGTTGATTGCATCTCTGATAATAGTGATAATATCTGGTCTGTAATAATTGAAGATATACATTGGACTGAACATCCAGAATATCTACTTACGCGATTTAATGGTTTAAATTGGAGTGATTACAGTATATCTAACTCAGGATTACCACGAAACCATATTACTTCAATATCTATAGAAGAAAATGGGACAAAATGGTTTGGAACTTTTGACGGGGGACCAGTATCCTTTGATGGAGAAAACTGGGTGAATCTGCTAGAATTATTTCCCGAACATTTTGGCAATGATGTTACAGAAATAGCTTTTGACAATGATGGAAAAAAGTGGATAAGCGATTTTACAAATGGAATATCTGTATATGATGGAATTAGTTGGATAGAATATAATATGTTAAATCTGGGAATAAACCATCAAGTTTTTTCACTAGCAGTTGATAAGTCTGGAAGAAAATGGATTGGAGCTTTAGGAGGTCTTGTAGTATTTGATGATAATGACTGGTTCATCTATAATACTACCAACTCAGGACTACCCGATAACTTTGCCAGAACCATTGAGATAGATAAAAATGAAACGATATGGATTGGAGCTAATAACAAAGGGCTAGTATCATTTGACGGTAATAACTGGACCGTATTTGACACGTTGAATTCTGGGCTTCCTGATAATAGAATTACAAGTATAGTAATAGATGAAAATGAAATAATTTGGCTTGGAACATACGAAAAGGGTTTGGTATCATTTGATGGTACCAACTGGACTATATACGATACTGAAAATTCCGAACTTCCAGCTAATATGGTGCTCTCAATCGCTATTGATAGCGATCGTACAAAATGGATTGGTACAACAAACGGAATGGCATCATTTAATGGTACTGACTGGAATGTGTTCGATATTATAAACTCTGGATTACCCGATAATATTATTGTAGACATAGCAGTAGATGAATATGATACTAAATGGATTGCAACTGCTAATAGTGGCGTGGCAGTATTTAATATAAATGGAATTCCGAACAATGTGCATGAAACTTATGTTAGAGATAACTTAATTAATATATATCCTAATCCATCTAACAATTTCACAAATGTGACTTTTGAAACTCATAATAGGGAAAATTTGGCTCTATCCGTATATAATATCCATGGCCAGGAGGTCAGGCATATCCCACTTGGGGTGGTTAAAAAAGTCAATTATAGTCTGAATTGTTCAGAACTCCATAAAGGGTTATATATTATTAGTATCAATACAAGAGCTGGTGTGCTGACTCAAAAGTTGATAGTTAAATAACTACTTACAATATTGAAAATACTTCTGGATTCAATGGACTATTGTTTTCTGGACCGGTAAGTATTATTGCTTTAGCGGTTTCAAGATGTAGAACTAAGCTTATAAACTCTAATAATAGAAAAAGAACTGAATAAAATCAAAGTTTAATAAATAAAATAACTGCACACAATAAACGCTAATTAATAATTGCCGGGACAATTATTAATTTAACGCTTGTAATACGTTTCAAGTTTGGAACAACCAGGCAAGAAACTGCTTCGTAATCGGCAACATTTCATACCGCCAACCATAGACTGTCTAAAACCCCAATTTCACCATAATTTTGTTAATAAGCTAATGTCTTATTTTTTGATTATTAATTGTTTTCAGTATTATTTAATTATGAAATTTATAACATAAACAAGCAGAAATCAGGCGATTCTTTTTACTGTCTTGCTCGATCAATCCATTATAAAAATGGT
>CAYOKJ010000151.1:0-6915 GCA_964404485.1 uncultured Bacteroidales bacterium
TGTCCTTTCCGATTTTGTGTAAAACTAAATATTTTGCAAACTTAGGTTGGTATAACTACTTTTGCAAAAAATATAATAATATAAATGGATAGAAGAAAAATTGCTTTAATAGCACATGATGGAAAAAAAGCAGAGATGGTTGCCTTTTTAAATCAAAACAAAGATTTACTTAAAAACTTCGGATTAGTTGCCACGGGAACAACCGGAAAACATGCTCAGGATGCTGGGTTTGATGTACAAAGATATCATAGCGGACCACTTGGCGGTGATGCGCAAATTGGTGGCCTCGTTTCAGAAGGAAAAATATCAATGGTTTTTTTCTTTCGCGATCCTCTTGGAAAACACCCTCACGAACCGGATGTTCAAATGCTTATGAGATTATGCGATGTTCATAATGTTCCTCTTGCTACTAATCCCGCTTCTGCTAATCTTCTTATTAAAAGCTTAATTGCAAAATAATAAGTTTTATTTATAAATTATTAAATTTCAATAAAATAGAAATCATTAAGTAAAACATAATTTTGTTTTTGATTTCATTATTTTAATACCTTTGCCACCGAAATCATTCTTGAATTTAATAATTTGTAAACTTATCTTATTCAAGAAATTGATAATTCAAAAGTTATGACAAAAACACATTCATTTCACATTCCTGTAATGGGAATTGGATATACAATTGATACTCCCCTTAAGGTTTCTCAATACGGGATTGATTCCGTTATTTCCCTGCTCGACGATATTCTCCTCGAGAAGCTAAGAAAAATGTACAGCGATAAATTTGAAATCCCTTATAATGAAATTAGTAATAAAGTTGCAGATTTCAGGGCAAAAAGAATTACTTCCTATTTAAATTTAATAAATAAATTAGCTGAGAAGAAATTTAAGGAATTTAAAAATACTACCAGCGAGAAAAGTATTGAGATAAAAAAATATTTTAATATGTTGCCCGACACTTCTGCTTTGAAGCAGGAATTTAAAAAGCGTACTGCAAAATATTTTAATGTAAATGAAATAAGGAACTGGTTAAAAGACAACTTATCAATGGGCAGTATTGATGTAAATATTATGACCAAAGTTGATAAGGATAACTACATCAAAAAAGAAAAATTGCCTGTCGAATATAACGATGCTCATGCTGCACTCAGGGGTTATGCAAATAGCGATTTAAAATCATCCATTATTCTTTCGGCAGGAATGAATCCAGGATTGTATGCTTATATAGAACAATTTGAAGATTTTTTTCCTGATGAAAATGGGGACATTAAAAAGAAAATTGTTTTAAAAGTTAGTGATTTCAGGTCGGCATTGATACAAGGTAAATTTATGGCAAAGAAAGGACTTTGGATTTCTGAATACAGAGTTGAATCAGGACTTAATTGCGGAGGTCATGCTTTTGCCAGCGATGGATTTTTGTTAGGACCTATTTTAGCTGAATTCAGGGATAAGCGAAAAGATTTGATTCATTCAATTCAGGAAATATTGTTGCCGGCACTTTCCAATAAAAAGCGTACATTACCTAAAATTGAACTACCTCTTAAAATTACTGCACAGGGTGGTGTTGGAACAGCTGAAGAACATCAGTTTCTGATAGATTATTATCAACTCGACTCAGTAGGGTGGGGTACTCCTTTTCTATTGGTACCGGAAGCTACTTCAATTGACAATTCAACTATTGATAAATTAATCGCTGCTAAAGAAGACGATTTATATTTAAGTGACATTTCTCCTCTTGGAATTCCTTTTAATAGCCTCAGATACAACTCTAAAGATATCGAAAAACTGTCGTTAATAAATAAAGGAAGACCTGGAAGTGTGTGCCCTAAAAAATTCGCTACATTTAATACTGAATTCACTGATAAAGGTATATGTATAGCTTCGCACCAATACCAGAGTCTTAAAATTAAAGAACTTGATAAAAAAAATCTTTCACCGAAAGATTATAAAATAGAATATAATAAGATTGTTGAAAAATCTTGTATTTGTGTAGGTTTGGGAACTTCCGCATTATTGGCTAATGATCTTGATACCAAAACCGAAGGTAAAGGAGTTTCAATTTGCCCTGGTCCAAATATGGCGTATTTTACAAAAAAAATGAGTCTGAAAGAAATCTCTGACCATATTTACGGAAGATTAAATGTTATTACAAGAACAGACCGACCTAATATGTTTGTGAAAGAACTAAAAATTTATATTGATTATCTGAAAAATAAAATAGAAGAAACGAAAGTTTCGAGGACTGCCAAGCAGGAAAAATATTACTTGAATTTTGCAAATAATCTTAAAGAAGGTGTAAATTACTATCAAAATTTATTTAGTAATTTAAAGGAAAATTTTAATGTGAAAAAATTAGGAATAATAAGTGAGTTAAGTTCTAGTAAAAAAACCTTACAAAATCTTTATTCTGAGATTAAGAGTTTGCCAACAATCAAGTAGAATAAAATGGATTAAATTGTTACTAAGTCTTTTAAGCTTCAAAATTTATTATTTGATTAAGTAGGATTTAGTTCATCATCCATTAAAATAAAAATCCGGATACTTAAATTCAAGTACCCGGATTTTACAATTATTTTGGTTAATTGTTATATATACTATTGAAGAATCATTCTTTTACTTTGAACTTTATTACCAACTTGTAATCTATAAATATAAACTCCCGGATCAAGACGTTGACCGTTTTCATTTGAAGCATCCCATGAAATAGATTTTGGACCTGCACCTTCAAATTGGTTAATAAGTGTTTTAACTTTTTGTCCTCTCAAATTATAAATCGACAGAACTACTTTATTTTCACCCGGAATAATATAAGATATGATTGTTGAAGCAGTAAATGGATTTGGAGCATTTTGCGCAAGAGAGAATAAATTTTGCTCTCCAATATTGGAATTAATTCCGGTATAAAGTGAAGAAAGACCTTTTATGCAAAAATTTCCGGTATTTAAGTATCCTGATGGATCATTATAATCATAAAAATCAACCCATTGGTCACCATTAAAATAATAACTTTCTTCGGCATTTGCAGAAGACTCAACCAGAACTCTTGAAGACGCTCCAAGAAGAACAGGAACCTCGGAAGTTCTGTCGTAAGGCTGGCCACCTTCTAACAAATTAAGATAAATGTAAAAATCATTTCCTGCAGTTAAACTTATTGAAGATTCAAGATCAACAGTTGCAAAACCTCTGTATTGCTTAAATCCTGTAACTATTCCTAATTCATTTGACAAAACGCCATCAATAAAATCATCATAAATAATAACAGAATAATCAACAGAATTAGTACCTGTAAAGAAACTTACTGCCTTTAACATTTGGTTACTTGTAGCAGTAAAACTATTGAATGCTTCCTGACAATCGGTTAAAATATCACGTTGTCCGTGATAATCGTGATAATAAGTGAAATCATATTGAAGAGCTTCAACATTTTGCATTGAAACAGCTCCCATTTCCGGTTCACGACACGAATGTTTGTCATAATATGAGATCCAGAAATATCCGTTATATCCCCAATTTGTACCCCAGCTGTTTTTTGTAAGCCAGGCACCCGGTAGAGGAGCTTGTGTAACTTTATTATCATCCCATCCAATAATTGCAATTGCATGATTAGGCAAATCTGTCGTTGTAGGTGGTTGATAATGTGTGTATGTACTATTGTTGATGAATGAACTGCTATAACACATGCATGTACCTATAACACCTTCATTCATTATTTTTTCTTTAATGATATCAATACCATTTAAGTTTTCATCCATTGTTAACCATTCTATATCTCTGACATAAAAATAATGGTAAGAATCATTATATCTTTCAGGAGCAACATCGAATGATTGCCCGTCGATATCACGTACAGCACCTTCGTTTCGCGATAAATAAGCTGAAGTAACCATATAATCACCACCTTGATGAACTTCGAGACCGCTTCCAGTTGGTGGTTCCAAATCATCATTATTATGTTCATTAAATCCATTCCACCAGTCGAGATGATATTCAGCTAAAGCAGGCTCACCTGTTTCTCCGGCTAAAGTCCATGCACCTGTCATTAAAAGGTTTCCTTCTATTGCAGCCATTGCTCCATGAGTCCAACAAGTGCCTCCTTGTTGGCTTTTTACTGTTGTTACAAAATTTTCACCATTATAATCTCTCAAATCGAATGTTTCAGGTAAATCCTTTTGAGCAAACAAAGTTGAGGTAAAAAGTATTAAAATTGAAAAGAATATAATTTTATTCATGATATTTATTTTGTTAATAAAATGTAAATGGTTATTGATTTTCCCTTTTGAATTAATTTCGCACGAAATTATTAATATTTTTGATATATTCAAAATATTTTGAATAATTGTTTTAAAAATGATTGATTTAAAAATACTAACTAATCAGTATCAAAACTGAATTATAGAATGAAAATAAATAGTAGGACATCAATAATTAAATGCGCAAATGATTAAATGAGTAAATGATTAAATCAATCAAAATTATGAATTATATTGTAAAAGAAATGTTTAATCGTAAAACAAAAGCTTTTTTAATTTATGAAAACAGCAAAAACCATTCACAAAAAATTAGGATTTGTAGCTTAAGTTGCTCTAAACTAATTAAAATTAATCATCTTATGGAAAGACTAGATAGCATTCATTAAAGTATTCATGCATTCAAGCATTTTAGCATTTGCTAGCTTTCAGCATACTATTTAGTTGCAAAAAATAGACTAATTTTGTATTCTAAAATTCATTGAAATTAAATATATGATAAACAAAGAAAATCTTTTATACGGGATAAGAGTTATAATTGAAGCAATAAATTCAGGAAAACAAATTGACAGAATTTTCTTGCAAAAAGGGATTAATAATGAACTTTTATCAAGTTTAAGAAAATTAATAAGGGAATTTAATATTCCTGTTCAGATGGTACCGATTGAGAAACTTAATCGTCTCACAAGAAAAAATCATCAAGGAGCAGTATGTTTTATGTCTCCTGTTGTTTATCAAAGGATTGAAGATATTTTACCACAGATTTATGAAGATGGAAAAATACCTTTGCTAATTATCCTTGACCGTATTACAGATGTTAGAAATTTTGGAGCAATTGCCAGGACTGCTGAATGTGCAGGTGCACAAGCAATACTCATTCCTGAAAAAGGGGCTGCAAGTGTAAATGCCGATGCTGTAAAAACTTCTGCCGGTGCATTACATAAAATTCCTGTTTGTCGTGAATACGATATTAAAAAAACAATTGATTATTTGAAAGATAGCGGTTTGCAGATAATTTCAGCAAGCGAAAAATCTACAGATTATTATTATTCCGTTGATTTTATAAAACCAACTGCAATTATTATGGGTTCGGAAGAAAATGGTGTTTCAGAAAAATATTTAAACAAATCGGATAAAAATGTAAGTATCCCGATTATTGGAGAAATTGAATCGCTTAATGTTTCGGTTGCCGCCGGAATAATGATTTATGAAGCTATCCGGCAAAGAGAAGGAAGTTATACTAAATAATTAAATTTGTGCGTAAAAGATGACATTTTTAATATGCAAATTTCAATATAACTAAAGCACTTATATTTGTTTTATAAAGGTTGGCAGTCATTGTGTTGGAGCGGGACGGGCTTGAAGGCTCTTTTAGCATTTTTGGATTGAGGGAAAGCCACGTGGAAATGCTAAATGTGCCTGAGAGCGAAGGGATGGTGTGAGTTGGAATTTTTTTTATGCTACAATCTTTATTAAATCCGCTCGAATTTGTTTCCAATCCTGATTTAGGTTTATTGACATTACCCTAATTTTATGATTCTCATATTTAAAAGTATGTTCAAAATCATTATGGATTGAAGGATAAAGTAATATGCCTTCGCAATTTCTTGTTATTTCTAAATCATTCTCTTGATTTTTTAAATATGAAAATAGTTGATACAAATTATTTGAATTTATTTTTTGTTTTATAAATCTCGTTTTAAAAGCTTCTTTGTAATATTTTGTATCAATAATTATTTTCTTATTTGTTGACTGTAATGTAATATCCGTAAGCATTGCAGGAAGCATATCTAAATCGTCAGGATTTTCTGATACGAATTGCCATGCAATCGAATCACTGGAAACCTTATAATCAGTTTCGAGCTTATAAAAGTTTCTGGCGAAAGCTTCAAATAATCTTGCCATAGCTTTCTCTTCTCTAGTAAAGTCCATGAATTTGTAATTCCCCTTGGATTCATCAATAAAAAGATTCTCATTTAATATTTGACAAACCTTCAGTATAAAATCGTAATAATAATTATTTCGGTGTAATCTTATTTGTTTAAAATGAGCTTTGCGAATAGTAATCTCGGATATTGGGGGTAATTTAATATAAAGTCTGTGTAACTCTTCCTTTAATTTTGCATCAAGATTCTTTGTTCGCAAAAGCTTGCTAATTGTAGTTTTTAATATCTGGTTGTGAAGCACATTATAGTCAAACTCATCAAAAACGCATACTGTTTTACTTAGAGGGAGTGTGTTTTGTTTTATTGTTTCAGATAGGTTTAGCTTTCCTTTTATCCCTGAAACCGCAGCTTCATGTTCAATATAATACCTATCTAAACCTTGCTTTAACAATCTGGAAAGTCCATTTGATAATACTTTTGCAAAAAGATCTATTAATTCCGTTGAATCAATTGCTTTCACATCAACAACCTCACTTTCATCTAGTTTATTCCAAGAGTAGCAAAGCAAATAATAAATATTTTGAATGGGAATCTGCATAGATTTTAAGATAAAAGCATATCAACTTCTTTGTTTACTTTCTCTATGTCATCAAACCAATATTCTTCTAAAAGTGGTGATATTTCAAATTTAACAATATCTTTAAACCACTCTTTTTCATTTTTAGTATTGGTTATGCAAAAGAAACTATGACCAATTAAAAAGCCTTGCCCCAAGTTTTTATCTGATT
>CAYOKJ010000152.1:0-6828 GCA_964404485.1 uncultured Bacteroidales bacterium
TAAATTCTGATCTAATTGTAGTCGATGAAATTGGTAAACTTGATATCAGTGGAAAAATCTGGCATGATGCTATTTCCAAAATCACTTCTAAGAAAAAGCATAATTTGCTGTTGGTGGTACGAAAAGCTTTTGTTGAAGATGTTGTTAATTATTGGGGAATGGAAAATGTTACAATTTTTGAAGTTGGGAAAGATGATGCAAAAAGTATTGATGAAAAAATAATTGCCAAAATCAGTGTACTATAAATTTATTAAAATTCAGTTCCCCATACTCTTTCTCAGAATTAACATTAACCAAAATCCTTTCATCATCAACTTCAATATTTTTCTTTTCAAATCTCTTAAGAAAATCCCGAAAATTCAAATCATTTTTTTCTTCAGATATAATATTTTTAATGATTTTTTCAGAAACCAGAATCGGATGCCCACCTTTGTTTTTGAATTCCGGAACTACAAAATTTGTTACAGTAATTTCGTCAAATAAACTGCTTAGAATATTCGGATTTACAAAAGGATTATCAACATTATGAATAAAAACGGGATGGTAACTATTTGATTTTTTCAATCCCAATTTTATAGAATAAAAACGTTCCCATTCAAGGTGTTCATTTATAACAATTTTAATTTTATCTGATAATTTTATTTTATTTTCATCTAATACAGAAACTCCTTCACTATTCACAACAACTACAATTTCGTTACAGCCAAATGAATTGTATCTCTCAATAATTTCTTCAAGAAAAGTAGTTTGATTATTAAATTTAAGTGCAAATTTCGGTACACCCATTCTACTTGATCTTCCAGCGGCAAGAATAACAGCAGAACATGATTTAATATTTTTCGACTTTTTATTCATCGAGCACAAAGATAACACCATTTATAGAACATCCACAATGCTTGGTTTTTTTGTATATTTGTCAAAATATTTATAAAAATGTCAGACAAATTTTCAATTATACCTCTAAAACAATTATTACAAATTATACTTAGACAAATTGATAATCATAATAGTTTTTTTGGCATTCAGAAAGAATTGTTTTTTAAACCAAAAAATACAGACCCCTTCAGATTAAATCTTTTCGGACAAAGCATGGAAACACCAATTGGTGTAGCAGCAGGTCCTCACAGTCAACTAACTCAAAATATTATTGCCGCATGGCTTTGCGGAGCACGATTTATTGAATTGAAAACTATTCAAACACTTGATGAACTGGAAATATCCAAACCTTGTATCGACATGCAAGACGAGGGATACAACTGCGAATGGTCACAAGAATTGAAGATTAAGCAGTCATTCGACCAATATCTCAATGCATGGATTATCATTCATATTTTGAAAGACAAATTAAAAATTGGCAATAAAAATCAAGCCGGAGTAATTTTTAATATGAGTGTGGGATATGACTTTGCAGGAATACAAAATAAAAATGTTCAATGGTTTTTCGATAAGATGAATAATTCATCGGCAGAGTTAAAACAGAAAACTGAAGAAATCAAAGACATTTATCCAAATATTTCTGATCTTGAAATCAATCCACAAATATCAAATAATGTAACACTTTCAACAATGCATGGTTGTCCGCCGGAAGAGATTGAGGAAATTGGTAATTATCTTATTTCTGAAAAAAAATTAAATACGGCAATCAAATTAAATCCTACTTTGTTGGGTAAGGAAGAACTTCAAAAAATAATTTTAAATTCCGGTTTTGAAACTACTGTTCCTAATATCGCTTTCGAGCATGATTTAAAATACAAAGATGCTGTAGAAATCATCAAAAGGCTGAAACAGAAAGCCAAAGAAAACAACCTTCATTTCAGTTTAAAACTCACAAACACTCTTGAAAGCATTAATAATAAAGACATTTTTTCTTTAGATGAAAAAATGATGTATGCTAGTGGTAGAATACTTCATCCGATTTCAATTAATCTTGCAAAAAAATTGCAGAATCATTTTTCAGGCAAATTAAATATTTCTTTTTCGGGCGGTGTCGATGCTTTTAATATTTCAAATATTATTTCCTCAGGATTATTTCCGGTTACTGTTTGTACTGATATTTTGAAACCAGGAGGATATGGAAAACTGCATCAATATATTGAAAATATTCGTTCAGAATTTCCTAAAAATAATTTTCTTCAAGAAAATAAATCTTTGGATAAATTAAATCAATATGCACAAAATGTGTTGAATAATAAAAAGTATAAAAAAACATTCATTCATGATATTAATATAAAAACCAATAAACAACTTAATTCCTTCGATTGTATTTCAGCTCCTTGTATGGATACCTGTCCGACAAATCAAAATATTCCGGATTATATGTATCACACAGCAAACGGAGATTTCAAAAAAGCTTTTGAAGTAATCATGCAAACTAATCCTTTTCCAAATACAACAAGTATGGTTTGCGACCATCAATGTCAGACAAAATGCACAAGGATAAATTATGACAACGCACTTCAGATAAGAGAAATAAAAAGGTTTATTGCAGAAAATGCAGTTGAATACAATTATTATGAAAATAGAAAATCTCAAAAATTTAATCAAATTAAAGCTGGAATTATTGGTGCCGGTCCTTCAGGATTATCCTGTGCATGGTTTTTGAGAAAAGCAGGATTTGAAGTTGATATTTACGAAGAAAAACAAAAGCCTGGAGGAATGATTTCAGGAGCAATTCCATCTTTTAGATTAACAAACGAAGCAATTGATATTGACATTGAAAGGATTTTGAAATCAGGAATAAAAATTCATTTCGGGGAAAAAATCAATAAAGAAAACTTTAATCAGCTAAGAAAAAAATTCAATTATTTATATATCGCCGCCGGAGCTCAAAAACTGAAAGATGTTTTTATTGAAGGACAAAATGTTTGTGGAGTTTTAAATCCTTTAGAGTTTTTGTTTCATGTAAAAGAAAATAAATCAATTAAAATTGGACAAAATATTTTAATACTCGGTGGTGGAAACACAGCCATAGACACAGCTCGCACTGCGAAACGTTTAGTTGGGAAAAATGCTTCGGTTAAAATAATGTACCGACGAACAATTAAACAAATGCCCGCCGACTTTGATGAAATAATTTCTGCTTTAGACGAAGGAGTAGAAATTATCGAATTAGCTTCTCCTGTAAAAATCAACTCGAAAAACAACAAAGTGATTTCAATTTCTTGTGAAAAAATAAGACTTGGCAAGAAAGATAAAAGCGGAAGGGCAAGACCAGTTATTATTCCAAATTCAGAATTTGTAATTAAAGCAGATACAATTATTCCTGCCTTTGGTCAGGATATTGATATAGATTATATTGACCACAAACTTCTAAAACAAAAAACTAAAAGTTACGAAACTCAATTAACAAATATTTTTATTGGAGGTGATGCCATACGTGGCGGCTCAACAGTTATTAATGCAATTGCAGATGGCAGAAAAGCAGCTAATGAAATTATTAAAAAATCTAAAATTAATGCTTCAGATAATAATACCATAATAAAAAAAGACATCTCCCAACAAGAGCTTATGCTAAAGAAAAGTAAAGTAATTTTTTCTGAATCTTTACATAATTTTCCTGAAATTGATCTCAATAGTTTTGCCAACACTTCAAAATCATTAACAAAAGAACAAGCAATAAAAGAAGCCTCAAGATGCTTGTTTTGTGATGAAGTATGTAATATTTGTACAACGGTTTGCCCGAATCTTGCACTATTTGCATTTGAAACTGAAATTGTAAAATATCATCTTCAAAAAATAAAATCAAATAAAAAAACCATTAACATCTTGGAAGATGAATTATTTGAAATAAATCAAAAGCATCAGATACTTCACCTAGCCGACTGGTGTAATGAATGTGGAAATTGCACAACTTTTTGCCCAACATCAGGTTCACCCTATAAAGAAAAACCTCATCTGTTTTTTAACAAAAAATCATTTGATGCTGCTGATGAAGGATATTATTTTGATAATTCAGAAAAGGAAAAAATAATAAATAAAACAAACGGAAAAATATCAAGTTTAACAAAAGAAAATAATTATTATTTTTTTCAAATCAATAAAAACAAGATAAAGCTGGATATAAAAACTCTAAGAATTATCAATCATAATATTAAAGAAAACGATAACTTTGAAATTAAATTAACAAAAGCTGCTGAGATGAGTGTGATATTACATGGAGCAGTGCAGTTTTTAAAAACTAATTAACTACATGAAAGACAGAGAAAAAGTATTAGAGAACACGATTAAGAGATGTAGAGAACGACATATTATTCTTCCCACATATAAAGAGATGAGAAATCCGAATTTGATTCCCGAAAAAATCACTGATAAGTTAAAAAATATTGGCTTATGGGATTTGAATTCACTAAATTTATTTAGAATAACATGGAAAAATGAACCAACAAATTTTGGTGGTAGTTTTGGAGATGTCAACTATATTGAATTACCATCAGAATTAACCGGTGTAAAAGCCAGAATAATAATGCTGATTGGAAAGTTTTTTCCAACAGGGACACATAAAGTCGGAGCTACTTTCGGACCACTTGTCGAAAAATTAATTTTCGGTAGTTTTGACCCGACACAACAAAAAGCTTTGTGGCCTTCAACCGGAAATTACTGTCGAGGTGGCGCTTATGATTCATATTTACTTGGTTGTGATTCAATAGCAGTTTTGCCAGAAGGAATGTCGAAAGAAAGATTTGACTGGTTGCATAAAGTAGGAGCAGAAGTTTTTGCCACTCCGGGAACCGAAAGCAATGTAAAAGAAATTTATGATAAAGTAAAAGAACTCCTTGCCGAAAGAGGTGATGAAATCGTAAATCTAAATCAATTTGATGAAATTGGGAATGCTCTATGGCATTATGCTGTCACAGGTCCTGCTATGGAAGAAGTTTTTAATTTAGTGAAGAATAAAAACGATAGATTTTCTGCTCTATTTTTAACACAAGGTTCAGCGGGAACACTTGGCAGTGCAGATTATTTGCGAGAATTATATCCTGAATTTAAAGTCTGTGCCGGTGAAGCTCTTCAATGTCCCACTTTGCTACAGAATGGTTTCGGTGAACATCGTATAGAAGGAATCGGTGACAAACACGTTCCTTGGATTCACAACATTAAAAATATGGACATGGTTGCAGGTATCGACGACATCCCTAACATGAGAATTATGAGGTTATTTAACGAAAAGGCCGGAAAAGATTATCTTAAAAATGAAATCAAAATTAATCATGAATTGGTTGATAAACTTGATCTTCTTGGTATTTCTTCCATTGCTAATCTTATGGGTTCAATCAAAATGGCTAAATATTACGAGATGAATGAAAATGATGTTATTTTCACCGTAGCTACTGATTCTATGGAAATGTATCAATCAAGATTGGCTGAAGAAAAAGAGAAACATAGTGATTTTGATAACAGAGATGCAGCAGTTAGCTTTGATGCTGATTTGATGGGATTGAGCATTGACAATATTATCGAAATGAATTATTACGAGAAAAAACGAATGCATAATCTAAAATATTTTACATGGATAGAGCAACAAGGCAAAACAGTTGATGAGCTAAATGCTCAGTGGAAAGATCCAAATTATTGGAAAGCACATTATGCGAAAGTTGATGAATGGGATGAAAAAATTAATGAATTTAACGAACGAACAGGATTGTTGAAGGATTATAAATAGTTTTTATTTATTAGTATTATATTGAATGATATATAAAAAGACATTTAATAATATATCATCCCTAGCGGGATTTTAGAAATATTTCGTCCCTAACGGGGCTATGAAAAAATTTTAAATATTTTTTCTTTAAATATTTAGTCCCTATCGGGACTAAAATAAAAATACAGAAATATTCTCTCGTTATGTATGTATTATTAATAATTACAAAATATACGATTGATAATAAATAAAGTTTGTGAATTAAAATGTTTAACAGTAATTAATAATCTCTAAATTTAGATTTATTACACTTGGCAAGACATGTCCCGTTAGGGACTATATATTTATAAAGATAAAACACACATATATCAAAGTCCCGTAGGGACGTAATATTAATGAATTATGGCTAACACATATACACAAATGCATTTGCAGTTTGTATTTGCAGTCCAAAACAGAGTATCACTAATTCAAGCTACATGGAAAGATGAACTTTACAAATACATAACAGGGATAGTACAAAATAATAAACATAAACTAATTGCAATAAACGGAATGCCTAATCATATTCATGTTTTTATTGGTTACAAACCACATCAATTAATTCCGGATTTATTACAAGACATAAAAGGATCATCATCAGGATGGATTAATGATAAAGGATTTATTAAAAACAAATTTAGATGGCAGGAAGGCTATGGAGCTTTTTCTTATTCGCATTCACATATTGACAGGGTAGTGAAATATATTTTAAATCAGGAACAACACCATAAAAAAAAGACATTCGAAGACGAATATCTTGAGTTACTAAAAAGGTTTAATATTAATTATGATGAACGGTATATTTTGAAAGATATTTAATAATATCTCGTCCCTAAAGGGACTTTGGTAAAATTTGAATATATTTTTTTTTATAAACATTATGTCCCTAACGGGACTAAAATAAAAACAAAATATACGATTGACAATGAATAAAGTATAGGAATTAAAATGTTTAACAGCGATTAATAATTTCTACATTCAGGTTTATTACAATGACAATACATGTCCCGTTAAAAACAAAATATTTATAACAACCAAATCATTTTAATAAATAAAACAAAATCATTATATTGCAATCAATTAATTTAAACGCTAATGAAAAAGACTGATCACATTTTTCAATGCATCAACTGCGGAAATCGTTTCAA
>CAYOKJ010000153.1:0-6824 GCA_964404485.1 uncultured Bacteroidales bacterium
AAATCAAGAGATTTTATCCAGTCGACTCATAACCTCATCAAGCACCTCCCCTGCTTTTCCCTGCAAAAAAATGTCAGTTATCTGAGAAGTATATTTTGATTCGTTTGGATTGATCTCAATTATTTTAGCTCCATTTTGTTTTGCAATAAATGGCATCTGGCTTGCAGGCACAACCTCACCTGTCGATCCAATCACAATAAAAACATCAGAATTTTGGGCTGCTTCAATTGATTTTTGATATGCTATTTGTGGTATTCCCTCACCAAAGAAAATAAAATCAGGTTTTAGTAAATGACCACATTCTTTACATTTTGGAGGCAACTTTTTAAAAATTTCATCTTTAACTGTATATTTTTTCCCACATGAAGTGCAAACTAAAGTTTTTGAATTGCCATGAAATTCATGTACAACTTCACTTCCTGCTTCCTGATGAAGATTGTCGATATTTTGAGTAATAACAGCACTCAGATAATTTTGTTTTTCCATTTCGGCAAGGACTTCATGAGCACGATTAAACTTTGCAGTTCCAAAAAAATCATAAAATATTTCTTTTATCACCGACCACGATTCTTTGGGATTGTTATAAAAATAATTCAAATCAAGGACAATGGGATCATATTTATTCCATAAACCGCCATCGCCACGAAATGGTGGAATACCACTTTCGACTGATATGCCTGCTCCGGTAAATGCTGTAGTTCGTTTTGATTTTTTTATAATCTCAACAACTTCTTTTATTTTATTTTCCAATTTATTTTATTTTGTTATATATTGATTTCTGTCGTTTCAAAGATAAAAATTTTTTTGATTATCTTTTTTGTACAAAATAATACCAATTGAATTTTCGAATTTCTAAATTGCTGATAAATATTTTGAAATATTTTTTTCTTTGTCAAGGCAAATATTCTTTGCATCCGTATGGACGGAAATAATATTTAACGCAGAGAAAGGAAAAAAGAAACGAAATATATCGGTAATTTGGATGTTCTTTGGTATAAACAATAAATTAGAATTTAAAAGATAATCCAACACCAAACGACTGATTTAACTGTAATCTTGGTCCTTCGCCAACTTTAATATTTACACCATCAACAATATCATAAACAGCAATATTAATATCATGATCATATATCATACGGAGATAAAGCTCAGTTGAAATATGTTTATTCACAGAAAATGTAATATTCGATTCCCAGTCAACGTCAATGTTCCATCTGTTTGGCATATTTTCGTCAAAATAATTATTGTATAAGTTCAGGGTTGACTCAGCATTAATATTTTTAACAAGTTCTTTTTCAAATTTCATTACGAGGTTTATCCCAAATTCAGCCTTTTGATTTTTACCTTTTACAAGAACAGCACCAGTGGAATCATCAATAACTCCAGGTGTAACACCATAAGCACCTTTATTTGCCAAGTCCTGATCTAAAACAAGAGTCAATTTTCCTGAGGCAGGAGAAAATAAGACAGAAAAATATTTTGTTGGTTTAAAATCAAGTCCGGCAGATAAAGTAATATATGCCGGAGCAAAAAACTTTGATACTTTTACCGAATCATTTGGATATTTATAACCATTCGAAAATTGTGTTTTAACATCAAAAGCCATGGAGTAAAACCAATTTTTAAAAGCTTTATAACCAACAGAGGAACGCAAATAAATCTGATCATCAGTTTTTTGCATTTTCAATTCTTTTGTACCCATAATCCCATATAGAAATTTCAGGTCATTCTGAAAATTAAAATTCTCCTTTTTGTAATTGGCTTTGACTTTCATGGTAGCTCTTCCCGACAAGGAGCTTTCTCCCCCCTTTGCCCAATTAACAAGGCTTACCTGATTAAAATGTACTGCGGAATAAAATTGTGTTTTCCAATATTTTACAGAATCGGGGATTTTTACACTTGCCGTAGTGTCTATCAAATTATTTGAAAATAATGCTAAGCTAATAACAGAAAAAATAAATACTAAAACCGTTTTCATTCTTATTAATTAATTATTTTGTATATAATCTTGCAAAAATAATAAATTATAATAAGTTTTTTTTCATTATCAAATAACTTTTTTTTAAAAAAGTAATCTGGTGCAATTATACTAATGAATTGTCCGCAGTAACGAATTTCATAATTAAATAAAAAAATCATAAAATGGCTTTGAGTTTAAAAGCAAAAGCCATTATATTTTAAATAAAAATGCCCGCATTATTTTGCGGGCATTTCAAACCAAAAAAATCAAAGAAGAAATTATAGAAACAAATAAATTGTTCCCGAGTTACCATTTCTTTCCCAATCAAGTTTAAATTTTGTAGGACAGTCGTCACCGCTTACAGGTTGGTTGTTGCTATCATAACCAAATGTAATAGTTGCACTTTTATTACTATCTCCCGGGATTTGATGAACTCTTATCCCTGAAACAGGATCCCAGTCACAAAGTTGTTTATATTCTACTGCTTGAATAATTTGAGTATAAAAATCTTCACCATTTCTGTTTGTTCCCCATACAGTAAGATTTTCGTATCCATTAGCTGTTCCAAACCCGCTTACAGTTATGACAAATTCGCTTGGTGCACCTGTAAAAAGTTTCTGTCTTGCAAAATTCCAAACTCTGCTTGTGCCATTTCCAAACACAGCATCCATAGAACCTGTAGCTCTGTGAACAACATATTCAACTCCATTTCCTATTTGCCAGATAATTCCTCCGCTTTCATTCTCAAGAAATCGTGTACCGTTAAGAGTAACTGTTCGCTGTGTACCAACTTTTGTTATTGTAAAGTCAATAATTTTAACATTAACAGTTGCTCCTGCTTCGCACCAATTCACACCTACAAGTTTCCTGATTTCAACATTTCCGGTTCTAACTCTGTTTCCTGCACAGTTTAAACCATCATAAGTAACATAAAAAGTAACTGTGTCATTCAAAACTACAACCGAATCAAGAGTTGCATTACAAGGTGGTATCCACCAATTTGTTGATTTAAAATTGCTTTCTGACAAAAAAGAACAAACATCATTCATGATTCCATCAGAAGATTGAACTATAAGATTTTCATCTTGCGAAAGAGCTTCCATTGATGATGTATCGGTTATTTCAGGATCGGGATTTTTTTTACATCCAACAATCGCCAAACTAAATACTAAAATTAATACTGCACTAAATTTTAATGTTTTCATGATAAATAAGTTTTTAATAGATATTAAAATTTCGTATTTTTTTCTTGCATATTGAACACTAATGTAGTATATTAGTAAATTAGTTTTATCGTTCTATTCAATTAGTATTAGATAATTATTTTAGAAATTTTTAAACTTTTTTTATTGCAATTAAGTTAGAATATCTGGAAAATCTCAATTAACTATTTTAGTTACTACTTAATACTCTAACTTCAACTCAAGTCCAGAATCAATAAATTTTTCTAAATTTTTTGTTTTTCAATTTTTGGCATTCTTCCCTTTGTGTGTCAAATAGTTTTATAAAAAATTCATGAAACAAAGAGATACTATAATCTACTCATTACTTATCGTCCTTACTATTGGCTGTCAGAAAAAGATATGTGCACAACAATTAGCCATTGACTCTCTGATTAATGAATTAAAAAGTGAAAATTTTGAAAACATCAGGGCTGTTAATGATTCCAACAAGTTGCTCGTTGCATTTGAGAATAATTATTATCGAAACAAAATCCATGGAATCGGAAAAGCAATTAAAATAAGTTCAAATTATATTCTTAATAAAGATAAGATTGAGTTAATACTTTTACAAAAAGATGTTCCTCAACTTAATATTACTGTTTTAAAGTTAATAAATACGTATTATAAATTAAGTACTGTAGAAAGTGATAAAAAAATTCTAATTAACTCCAAAACTAATAAAGTTTGGAATAAGCTTAAAAAACAAAAAGCAATTAATACTCATTCGAATAAAATTGACTTTATCATCTACCCACAGTTTTATTTACAGAATGTGTATTTTCAAAAAATCTATGAAATCCAACTAAATCTTGCTCCAGCAGTAGAAGTTTCACTTTGGAGAGGAATGCTATTTACAGGACAACTTATTTTTCCTTTGGTTAACGATCTGGGTTACGAAGGAAATTATATACGACCTGGTTTTGTTACTATCTCTCAATATTTCCGGTTACCTGGCTCACTAACAGGCAGACTAAGTATCGGGAATTTTAACGCCAATCGTTATGGTGCTGATATAAATTTATTCTATCCCTTTGCAAAAGACAGATGGTATTTTGGTTTTAATGCCGGTATTACAGGTGATTCCCGTTTCTACAAAGGCCAATGGGTTAAAAACAATCTCAATGTGATTACCTGGTATTTAAAAACAGGATATTACTACCCAAAATTCAATTTACAATTTGATTTTAGTTTTGGGCAATACTTGTATGGCGATAAAGGCTTTCGTGCCGACTGTACAAGGTATTTTGGTGAAACTGCAATAGGATTTTATGCCATGTATTCCGGCGGAGAATCTAATGGTGGGTTCCATTTTGCTATCCCTCTGCCGCCTCGTAAGCGAGGAAAACGCAGAACACTTAACATTTTGCCACCTCGGTTTTTCGACTGGGAATATAATGCCGGTACCGAATTTATTAAAGGCAGGTATTATGAAATACGGCCTAATGAAAACCGAATGGAGCAATTTGAAATAAATATGTATAAATAAATTTTTTGCAAAATTAAAAAAAAGGATATTATGTTTATAAAAATAAGAAATAGTATAATTTTTCGATGTCTATTGTATATAAATGCTATAAATTTGGTATTACTACAATCTTGTTCGAAAAATGTTGGAAGAGTCTATGAGAGAATGGACGAATATACTGAGTTTGTTAGTGAAATCGGTATTCATGATGATAATAATAATGAAAGACTGGAATACACAATTTTGCTAAATCCACAAACTAACGATTATTTATTTCTTGCTTCTAATTATGATGAAAATAATAATAAAATTGGAGAAGCATATATTTATATTGATGCAGATGTAATTACTAAAGTAGATTCCCAAGAATTAGCTCTTCCCGGGACATCAAAAATACAGATTAGTGAATCAGAATATTTAAATATAATTATTAGTGAGGATACCATAAATACCAATTATTATTCAGGGGTTGCTAATCTTCTGGATTCAAATGATACTTATAGCTTTCAATTTCCTAAGGATACGAAAGCGATAGTAACAACAACAATAATCATTGTTGGAATTGGGGCTACACTTTGTCTTATCTTGTGTCTCGTTGTTCTTTTAGGTTGTGATGGTTCAACATCGGCCAGTGTCACATGGCATAGTGGTTGTACTTGTAACTGCCATGAAGGTGGTAGTGGGAATTAATTAATAATCGAAATATTATGAATAATCAAATAAAAAATATCGTACTGCTCCTGTTGTTAAGCACATTAACAGTCGAGCTAAATGCACAAGGAGATGGTAAATTTTCTGTGAAAAGTGTAACTGCTTCAATTGGTTGGTACAAACCATCCATGGATTACTGGAATGATGAATACCTATCGATACTTGGAATTGATAAGAAATTTGAGGGAAATTTATCAATAGGAAGCCAAATAGAATTCTCGCTTCCAGCTAAGTTTAGATGTAGGATTGGAGGTTCATATTGGTCGGACAATGTTAAACCTGCAGATGAGAATCCCTTTAAAGAATTAAAGATTTCTTTTACCCGTTTTAGTCTGGCAGGTATCTATGCATTTGACAATGCTAATCTCCCTATAATTCCTTATTTGGGTTTTCAGGGTACATTTTTTATGATTAAGAATAGCCTGGAAGATAATACGGGAACATCAACTGAACAAGGTCAGGATTATTCATGGGCTCCTTTGGTTGGGGTTGAGAAAACACTAATTAATCATCTTATTATTGGAATTGAGTTTAAGTATCATCTTGGACGATATGTACAGGATGCGCTATCTTTTATTGGATTGGTTGACAAGACAGTACATATTTCCGGGTCGGAAATAAATTTCAAAATAGGTTATAAATTCTAATCGTATTTACCGGGTTGGGGTTCTTATTTTTGACATCCTAACTCGGCTTTTCAATAATTTAAGCAATGAATAGAATTTTTATTATTCTAATAGCTATTTCCATATCTATGGCAATTTCAGGCCAATCGTTACCCGGGCCAACAGGTTTGTTAAATATTCCATCGGCTGATATGCAAAAAGATGGAACTTTTTTTTCGGGTTTAAATTATTTGAATAAAAACTATTTAAACTCTTATGGAGAAAATAAATACAATTGCCTTGCTTACTATTTTGATATGACTTTTTTGCCTTTTTTAGAAATCAATTTTAGAAGTACCCGTCTTCAAAATAAAGAAGGTAGTGGTTATACTGTTGATAGAATGTTTTCAGGGCGTTTACGTTTATTGAAGGAGAAGAAATATTTTCCTTCCATTGTAATTGGTGGAAATGATTTGTACACAAGTGTCAGTGGTAGTGGAAACCAATATTTTGGTGCTTTGTATGCTGTGTTTACTAAGCATTTTAATATCTATAAATCTGATTTAGGTTTGACACTTGGATATGGAATTGATGCATTTCGTAATAACCAGATCAAGGGATTTTTTGCCGGTATATCTTTTCGACCTTCTTTTTTAAAAGAGTTATCCATTATAATTGAACATGATACGATGTGTTTTAATGCCGGAGCAACACTTCTTCTTTTTAATCATCTTTATCTTTTTGCGATGGCTCAAGGAATGGAAGTTTTTTCTGGTGGCATTGCTTATCGTATCTATTTGTAAAGTAATTATTGTATAAGTTCAGGGTTGACTCAGCATTAATATTTTTAACAAGTTCTT
>CAYOKJ010000154.1:0-6689 GCA_964404485.1 uncultured Bacteroidales bacterium
CAAACAGAAAAATGAAAACATACAAAGTTAAAATTAAAGGTTATTAAAAGTTATAGAAATGAAAGATAAAGCGGAGTTAATTAATGCCTGAGCCTAAGATAAACAAAGGTAGGAATAAAGGCTGGGATAAATTAAAGGTTATTAAAAGTTATAAAAATGAAAGACAAAGCGGAGTTAATCAATGGCTGATAAACAGGGAAAAGAGCAGCCAATTTTCCTGGATCGCCAGAAGCCTCAGCTGATTAATTTATTTTCCTTTCAATAGAACCTAATATCTCATGGACACTAAACATTAATATTATTCCCTCACAAATAAGTCTCCATAAAATATTTCCAAACCAAATAATACCTAAACCAATAAATAACCCATAATCATAATCAGAATTTACCATCATTACTATTCCAACAATAATCAATGCTATTACACCAAGCACATATAGTCCTTTTATAATTGCGGGAGTTATCATCGTACGAAATGAGAAGAATCCACCGCTTGGGCAGTCCCAGTCAGATTGAGATGGTTCTTTCTCCCTATCGCTAATAATTTCTTTAGCTATGTTTTCTGCTTTTACTGTGTTAAATGATTTCATATTTCCTCCTTTTAAAGTTCATACTGCAAATATAATAAATTTATTTTACATTTTCCATCTCATTATAATATTTCAAATTAAAACCTTTAGATAGCATTTCCAAACCAAATTAAGCCGTATAACCGCCGTGCTTTTTACGGTTGATAAAGATAGCCGTGAACAGAGAACGCCCCTTATATGGCAAATACGGGGGGATATATGCACACTCCATATACTAAAAGAGAAAAACCCCGATAACGGTAAGTATATGAAACGTTTGGCATTTCAAAGCACTTCATTTTCAGTTTACCGTAATTTTTATTTATTGCTCTAGATTTCATTTTAACCACCTGTTTCCCAATGATTTATACACTTTGTTGTGCGGTCGTACTTTGTTTTCAGTATCGTTGGCAAAGACATACTCTTTTGCAATTTTTGGTCAAGCATTGGCTCGTGCGAATTGCAAATGTGTATGGCTTCTGCGGTGGCTATTTCAATTCTATCACTGTTTCATCACCTGATATATTTCTGATTTTTAGTCTTAAAGGCTTTTTATTACTTTCTACTTTGCCATCCCAAAAGTCTTTTGTTTTCTTGCTATTTAAACTAATATATCCAAGTTTGTCAATTTTGATTTCACTGTCACTTTGCCATTTTCCTGTTGCGTTGGTGCAGTCAAGACTTATTAGTTCAATTAATTCTAATCCTTCTTCGCTTATGTTTATTGGTTTAAAGTCTTTTCCTTTACTTATGGCTTGTAAATTACCTTTTTCGTTAAACTCGTTAATCTTTTGCATTAAACGGTCACTTACAAATTTTGTGATTTCTATTGTATAAGTTTCTTCTTTTTCAGTTGTTGCAAATTCTGCAATATCTTCTACTACAACATCGTGCAATAGGTTTTTA
Source organism: uncultured Bacteroidales bacterium (assembly GCA_964404485.1). GTDB lineage: Bacteria > Bacteroidota > Bacteroidia > Bacteroidales > JAIORY01 > JAIORY01. Next base: position 1,476 of record CAYOKJ010000154.1, read on the forward strand.
AGGTCTTTTAATTCGACTTTTATTTCGGTAGCATTATTGTCTTTTATAAACTGTTCAATTTCCTTATAGTCGATAATATCTATGTAATAAACAATTACTTTTTTGGCTGATATTTCAAGGTTTTGTAATTCCTGATTTACAATTTTATTGATTAACGGAATATCCAAAATTTTCTCTTTGCTATCAATTAAATTCGGAACATAAACAGGAACAGTTCCTTGTTTGCTATCTTGTATTGCTCCAAACCAAAATTTGCTTACACCTTCAATTCCTTGTTGCAGACTTGGGATAAGTTTTGCCATTTTATCCATAGTTTGTACAGGATTACGAAATAGGTTAACACCGTCTTTTATTTCCATTATTTGAAACTCTGCACCTACTTCTTTTAATCTGTCTCTCACAGTTTGTATGCTATTTACTCCAATATCTGTATGTATAAATTTTCTACCTAAATCATTAGCAACTTTTGCTGTTACTCCACTACCACCAAAGAAGTCAGCTACGAACATTCCTTTGTTTGATGATGCGTTGATGATACGTTCTAAAAGAGCTTCAGGTTTTTGGGTTGCATAATCTAATCGTTCTTTTGCTTGTGAATTTATATAATTTATTGTCCAAACATCTGGGGCAATAGTTTCATTTATTTCGACATTTACTATTCTCCCAAATTCAGCAATATCAATCAATCCACCTTTTATTGCTAAGTCCACTTTCTTTTGATTATATACCAATAGTTGAGGTTGTCTTTTCCCATCAATAAAAGCAGTATTTCTATCCCATCCTTTTAAATGCTTCTTTTTTTGACCTTCCGTAGGCTCAATAAATACTGGATTTAAATTAAATGAATCATTTTTTGAATAAAACAATATTGTATCGTGCATTTTTTGATAAGTTCCACTATCTGCCGACCATCTTCTATAATGCCAGACAATTTCATTTCTAAAATTATCTTCCCCAAAAATTTCATCCATTAATATTTTAACATAATGGATGATATTCCAATCAAGATGCACATAAATACTTGCCGTATCGCTCATTACAGATTTAATGGCTTGCAAGTTTTCAAACATCCAATTTAGATAATCTTCTTTTTTCCAAATATCACCATACATCTTTTCGTCAAAAGCTTGCAGTTCGCTGTTGTCCATTTCTTGCTCGGCAATTGCTATTTTTTCGGCAAGTTTGGGGTTTCTGCGTATATGTACTTTTTTAGCATAATCAGCACCGCTGGCAAAAGGGGGGTCAATGTAAACCAAATCAACTTTTATGTTTTGCTCTTTTAAATAAGCACAGGCAGAAATACACTCGCCACGTATAACAAGGTTTTCGTTATTACTACCAACTTGTTCTATTGGTTCAACTTCGTAATAAGGCATTCCACGTTTAATGCGGTCGTAAACTTTATCATTATCCCTATAACGTAACACTCTGCGAGTTCTACTAAAATTATCTAACACCGCTTGTCCTTCAACAGTGTTTGGTGTATATGGTATATATTTTATTGGCATATTCTAAACCTTTTATTCGTTAAAAAAATCATTTATTTTACTACCTAACTTACTCAAATTGGCAGTTATATTATCACTATCAACAAGATACAAAAAGTCAAATTTATTGTATCCAAATTTTTCTTTGTTCTGTTCTAAAAATTCTGTTTCTACAAACTTTCGTTTTTTCTGAAAAACAGGGTCATTTTCAAAGCCTTTTCCTTTTGTTTCAATAATAAGAGCTTTATGTATCTCTTTTTCTTTTCGCTTAATTATAAGAAAGTCGGTTGTGTATTTTCCTATATTTTTCCAATAATTATTTTCTTTTGCAAAGCATTTTATTATAAATTCTGTTAAACCACGCTCACCATTGTAATAAATTTCTAAGTCATTATTTTTAAAGTTGGATAGATTAAGTGTTTTTTGCAAAATTTCTTTTTCAAATCTACTTTGCTTAAAATCGTAGGGCAAATAATGAAATGTTTCGTCTTTGCTTTTTACGGCTGATGAATGTTCGTAACTTTTTTTAAAACTATCAAAAGAAATCATCATATTTTCTAAAGGTGTTCCTTTTATACTTTCCATTTGAGTATCATAAAGTTTTTTAATATTATCTTCATCAATTTCAACAGAAGTATTGTTTTTATCAAAGTCTAAAATTTTATTTGTATCAGCTTGGTTTGGATATAGTTTTTCATTTTGATCTACAGACATTAACTTGCTGGCAATAAGAAGATTTGCATTCTCGCTAACAATTTCTTTTTCGGTTTGCAATTTTCGTTTAATGCTAAATGCTTTTCTGATTTCAGAGTTTATTTGATATAAATCGTAAAGTTCGTTAAAATATAGAGTATCGTCTTTTTTAAAAGTGATTTTAATAAAAACAGCTTTCAATTCTGTTTTGTAATTATTCAAATCAGCTACTGATATTTTATTATAACTCTCTTTTGATATTTCAAAAATCCATTGATTGAAATTTGCAAAATTCGTTCCTGTTTCTTCGATTAATTTTATTTCTGCATCATCAATATTACTCAGGTAGCTTGTTTTTATTAAAGCGGATGTTTTATAATTGTCAATTAATTTTAGAAGTTGTTCTAATTTTACTTTTGTGTTTGGTTTTTCTTCTTCATTTATAGAGTTGTAAGTAATTTGAAGTTGATAAAATTCAACTTTTGGTAATTGTAAATGCTCAATCCTTGAAAAACGCTCAATTTGTTCGGGTTCTACTTTTTTATCAAGTTTATTTAACTCTTCAATACTTGTTTGTTGCTCTTTTTTAAGCTGTTCGTTTAATACTTTTGCGTTGTATTCGTTAAGCCAAATTCTTGCTGTTTCGTGCTTATCTTTATCAACTTGACGTAAACATCTGCAAGAAGTTTGTAAAACCATATTTTTAGGACTATCACCTTTTTGTGAAAGAATTATTCCTGTTAAACTTGGGCAATCCCAACCTTCTTTTCCAATTTGCACTAATAAGACATATCTCTTTTTGGTTGCAGAAATAGTTTTAGGAACGTTAAGCGTATTAAAAAGAAGTTCATTTTCTGCTTGAAGTTTGTATTCTTTATTTCCTCCGTGAAATCGCAATATTTCTTCAGGATTTATTTTTAGCGTCCCAGTTAAATACGGATAAATTTCTTCTTCAAGATTTTTAATATTACTGCAATAAATAGCAAGCTTTGCTATATTTCCGTTTTCGTAAACTTTGCTTTTATAGTGTTCATTAAAATCGGTTATTCCTTTTTCAATTACTTGAAATTTATCAAGATTTTGAGCAATTTTTACTTTTGGTGTTTTAAGAAAATTATTAATTGCCGTTACAAGCGGATAATAGTAAACCGTATTTGTTATTTGTGAGAATTTAAAAAATGCTGTTTCTGTGACATTTATTTTATCTGCTTTTGATAAATATGGTGTTCCTGAAAAACCAAGAACAGTAGTTATATTTCCTGTTTCTTGCCAATTATTTACAACCTGTCTTAATTTTATATCTCCATCAGTTGCGTGATGAACTTCGTCAATTAATATTGATAAATTTGGAATTTTTCCAATTAGATTTCTAAGCTCATTTGCATATTTATCTTTTTCGTCTTCCGATTTTTCAAATAATTCTTGTTGAGCATCAAGATAAGTTCTATTTAAAATTACTTTTTCTGCATTTACAACAAAGACTTGTCCGAATGGATTTGGTAAACAGTGATTTACCTTTTGAGCATTTGGATTTTCGGCTTTATTACTTTTGCTTGCTGTTTTTGCTTGGTCAAGTATATCAAATTTTAATAGTTGTTTTATCTTACTTGCCGATGGTTCAGGAAGAACCCAACTTGGGTCAAACTTCTCAATTGTTTTTAAACTTGGCACAATTGATGACTTTAAGCCGGAAGGGATTAAAACAAGGAAATTATGTGCAAAGTTCTTATTATCAGGCTCGTTATCTGCAAAATACAAATCAAGATAAATCATTGCAGCCATTAAGAATGTTTTACCTGCACCCATAGGCAAACTCATAAGATAGTCGGCATAGTTTACATTGTAAAAAATCCCTCTAATTATATCTACATATTCAATATTTTTAGGTTGTTCAATGATTAGTTTTTCAAGTTCAGGAAGTAATGTTGTTTTGCCATTCTTTTGCCTTGCAAAATCAAATAAAGCTAATGCAGATTGGTTTTTTGAAAGATATTCTCTTGTATCTTGATTGATATTCAATTTTGACAAATCTGTTCCGTTTGTAAAAAACCCTTCTGAAAATAATTGCCAAAGTGGTTTATTCTCTCCTTTAATTTTAAGGAACAAATACGTTTCAATTGCTTGTATTTGAGTGTCTCGTAATTCTCCTTTTTTACGTATGTATTTTACGAGGTCTTTTATGCTACAATCGTTTGATTGCAACCACTCAATTGTTTTATATTTAATTATATTATTTAACATTGTGTTTTCTCTAATGCCCTACGGTCTCGGCTATGATTTCGTTGTGGATTTCATAGCACAAGATTTGATTTTTTATTCTTACATCAAATTTAGTCAATTTTTCAAATACTCGCCAAAACTACAATGAATTATAGCCAATGTTGGGCATAGTATTTATTCATTTTCAAATTTAACATTTTTAATAGGTATTGGATGCCCAATATATTCAATAAAATCTAAAGCAGCATCCTGAACATCCTCAATGTAGTCAAAGGAAGTAGCAATCTTAAGTAGATAATAAAATACAAGATCCGTATTGTTTACTTTTAGTTCTTTCTTATCATTTTTTCCTATATAACCACACGTCTCAAAATAATGTTCTCGATCATTAAATGTCACATATACGCTATCCCATAAGTAACCCTTACTTTCATTATTCTTGGATTTATCTGTTATCAAAAAATTCCATAATGTTTTAAGTTTGTTGTCTGTGGCCAGTATAAAAAGTTCAGCTAATTCAATTGCTTCTGATACTTCATTTTCTGTTGGTTCTTTGTAATAATGTTCTAATTTATTTCTTAAATTCCTTGTTTTAGCAATTATTTCCGCCGGAGCAAAACTCATTGCCTGTAAGAATCTAAGTCTAATTGGTAAATCTTTCTTTGTCGGTGAATTTTTTGAGTTTTCAGTGTAATCTTCTATGACAGAAGGAAAGTCATTGGGATCTAGTCCAAGCGATGAAAAAATTTTGTCAATTTGACAATCAATAGCACGTTTCGCATTTGTAAGAGCATTTATATTTCCTCTTTTATCT
>CAYOKJ010000155.1:0-4823 GCA_964404485.1 uncultured Bacteroidales bacterium
CAAAGAATATTTGCCTTGACAAAGAAAAAAATATTTCAAAATATTTATCAGCAATATAGAAATTCAATTGTATAACAACAATTTGCCATAAAATCTTAATTTTGCAGCATGGAAACAAAACGACAAAATAAAATATCAAAGCTTTTACAAAAAGATATTGGCGATATCTTTCAAAAAGAGGTAAGGTCACTTTTCGGGAACACAATGATTTCTGTTACTAAAGTTTATGTAACCTCAGATCTTTCTATTGCAAAAGTTTATGTAAGTTTATTTGCCACAGAAGACAAGGAAGAACTTTTAAAAAATATTCTTAGACATGCACGGGATATTCGTCATGCACTTGGCAGACGGGTCAAAAATCAATTACGTCAAGTTCCGGAACTTCAGTTTTATTTAGATGATTCACTGGATTATATTGAAAACATTGAAAACTTATTAAATAATAAATCATAAGTACATAGAAGAAATTTTGCAAAAAACAGATTTATAAGTTATTAAAAAAATCTTAAACATTCAAAAAAACAATGCAATACGATCCAATAAAACGTAGCCTGGGTAAGGTTTTCAACAAAACACCTTTTTTAAGGAAGTTGTTTTACAGATTACTCGATATACTTTTGCTTAGAACCTGGCACGTAAAAAAAGAAATTCGTTTATGGTCAAAAGCCACTAAAGGAAAAACTAATATTCTTGATGCAGGATCAGGATTTGGTCAGTATTCATATTTTCTTGCTAAAAAAAATAAAAAAAGAAACATCACCGGAACAGATGTAAAAAGAGAACAAATTGAAGATTGTAATAATTTCTTTGGTAGGATAGGTTTAAATAATGCAAAATTTCAAACTGCCGATCTTACAAAATATGTTTCTGAAAATAATTACGATTTAATAATTTCTGTTGATGTAATGGAGCATATTTTAGAAGACGTAAAAGTTTTTGAAAATTTCTTTAAGTCACTTAAAAAAGGAGGAATGCTGTTGGTCTCAACTCCTTCTGACAAGGGTGGTTCTGATGTTCATGACCACGAACATGATTCTTCTGGTGAACATTCGTTTATTGATGAACATGTAAGAGATGGGTATAATATTGATGAGATTCAGGAAAAACTGAAACAAGCAGGATTTTCGAGAACCGAGGCAAAATATAATTATGGCAGCTCGGGAAAGATTGCATGGAAACTCTCCATGAAATATCCCATTAAAATGCTAAACTTTACAAAATTGATGTTTATAATTTTGCCCTTTTATTATCTGATCATTTTTCTTTTTGTTTTATTATTAAATTTGCTTGATGTAAAATTAAAGCATAAAACAGGAACAGGATTGATTGTAAAAGCGTGGAAGTGATGAAATAAATAAATGATAAAATGCTTAAGTAATAAAGACAATAGAGCATTTTCTTTTGATTTTAAGGTCGGGATTTAATTAATAAAGTACAAAAACCCATTTGAAAAAAAGATATTTTCAAAAGCCTGAAGATTGAAGCATAAAACATGAAACTTAAAAACCGTGAACTTTTCATACTTTATAGCTAAGCGATATTTAATATCAAAGAAAACACATAATATAATAAATATTATTTCCGGTATTTCTGTGGCTGGTATTACTATTGGCACTATGGCTTTGATTGTTGTTCTTTCGGTTTTTAATGGTTTCGAAAATTTAGTAGAATCTCTTTTCAGTACTTTTAATCCTGATATTTTAATTACCCCCAAAGAAGGCAAAACTTTTCAAGAAAATGAATTCCCATCTGATTTAATAAAAAAAATACCTGGAGTAATTTATTACACCGAAGTAGTTGAAGAGAATGCACTCATCAAACAAAATTCCAAACAACACATCATTCGGATAAAAGGCGTTAGCAAAGATTTTCAAAAAATGAGCAATCTGGACTCCATGATGATAGATGGTGATTTTCAATTAAAATCTAAGAATAATAATTATGCTGTTCTTGGCGCAGGTGTTGCATATTTTCTGGGATTTAGCCTTAGCGATTTTTCCGATCCTTTTACAATTTATGTTCCGCGTAGAACAAGCGGGACAGGGATAAACTTTGCTAATGCATTTAATGAGAAATTAATTTACGCTTCGGGAATTTTTTCTGTTCAACAGGATTTTGACGTAAAATATGTAATTGTTCCGATTGACTTTGCGAGAGATCTTCTTGAATACAAAAATGAAGTTACGTCAATTGAACTTGGCTTAGATAAAAATGCAAATATCATAAATATCCAAAAAGAAATTCAAGAAATTCTTGGTGAAGATTATTCGGTTAAAAACCAGTTTCAGCAACAAGAATTGCTTTATAAAATCATGAAATCAGAAAAATGGGCAATCTTTTTAATTTTATCATTTATTTTGATAATTGCTACATTTAATATTATCGGATCACTTTCGATGTTGATTCTTGACAAAAAGAAAGACATTTCTGTATTGCATGCTCTTGGTGCAAACAAAAAGCTTATTAAACGAATCTTCCTCACCGAAGGATTAATGATATCGTTATTTGGTGCTGTTTTTGGACTTATTTTTGGATTTCTTATTTGTTGGCTACAGAAGGAATTCGGTCTTATCAGTTTGGGTAATGGTGAAGGAACATTTGTTATAAATGCTTATCCTGTAAAAATGAGTGTTTTTGATTTTATTTATGTTTTTATTACGGTTTTTGTAATTGGTTTTGTTGCAGCATGGCTTCCGGTTAAACAAATCTCAAAAAAATATATTAAGCAAAAACTTGCTTAATATTAATTAATAATTATTCTATCATTGAAAATTATTTATTTTTACAAGATGAATGTTTCCTTTTTTAAAAAAATTCTCTTTCTGTTAAGTTTAATCTTTTGCATTTTTAGCTTTCAATTATTTGCTCAAACTAATTTTAATCAAAATAACCTTGAAGTTAAGCTCTCATCAATAATTGTAAGAAATGTAGAAACAGAGATAAACATCAATATCCCAAACGCTGAACTGGCAAAAGAGTTTAATGATAAAGAAATTACTGTTTATCTGAATGATTCATTATTGCAATTAAAAATCATAAACGGAAAAGCTTCTTTCAAACATACCTTCACAAAAAAAGAAGAATTAAATATTAAAATAGGAAACTTTGATTTTACAAAAGAAGTTGATCCAATTCCTCTTTGGTTATCTATTTTACCTCCACTAATTGCAATATTTATGGCATTGTTTTTTCGTGAAGTATTTTCAGCTTTATTTATAGGTCTCTTGGTAGGAACAACAATAATTTATTTTTATCAGGGAGAGGTATTTTTTATTGCACTTTTTCAGGGATTATTTGCCATCGTTGACAATTATATTTTACCTTCAATGAATGATAAAAGCCATCTTTCTATAATTGTATTTTCGATGCTGATTGGCGGAATGATAAATCTTATCACTAAAAACGGAGGCATGAAGGGTGTGGTTAATATTTTATCAAAATATGCCAAAAGTCCGCTAATGGGTCAGTTTATTACATGGTTACTTGGGCTTTTAATATTTTTTGATGATTATGCAAATACTCTGGTTGTTGGAAACACAATGAGGCCGGTTACCGACAGATTAAAAATTTCAAGGGAGAAACTTGCCTACATTGTTGATTCTACAGCCGCTCCGGTTGCTTCTCTTGCGTTAATAACAACATGGATTGGTGTAGAGTTAAGTTATATTCAGGATGGAATAAATAATATTGGTATTTCGGAAAATGCATATATTGTTTTTATCAACTCCCTTGATTCGCGTTTTTATTTGTTTTTTACATTAGCTTTTGTTTTAATAATAATCTTTACTAAACGTGATTATGGGCCAATGCTCACGGCAGAAAAAAAGGCACGTAAATTTGGTTTAGGAAAAACCTTAAAAAACTCAAATCAAGATGAAGAAATAAAAACTTCCAACAACATAAAACCAAGATGGTATAATGCCATCATTCCTGTTTTAATATTGATTTTTGGTACTATTATTAGTTTAATCATAATTGGTAAAAAAACAGTTGGGCATGATGCTGGTTTGATGGAAATAATTGCAGCGTCCGATTCTTTTCAGGCATTGTTATGGGCTTCAATTATCGGAACTATTGTTGCAATTGCAATGACAATAAGCCAAAAACTCCTGAGTCTGAAAACAACAATCGAAAGCTTGATAAATGGTTTTAAGACTATGTTAACCGCTTTGATAATTCTTGTGCTTGCCTGGTCTTTGGCATTAATAACAAAAGATTTGCATACTTCCGAATTTATCGCTTACAGTTTATCATATATACAATTATCACCATTTTTACTTCCAACGCTTACATTTATTTTCTCCGCTTTAATAGCATTTTCAACTGGATCGTCATGGGGAACAATGGCAATTTTATATCCTATGATACTTCCGGCAGGATGGTTAATTTCTACAGAATATGGTCTGGATTATGATGCATCAATGACAATATTTTATCAAGTTGTTTCTTCAATACTTGCAGGTGCGGTTTTTGGCGACCATTGTTCACCAATCTCCGACACAACAATTTTAAGCTCTCTGGCATGTTCGTGCAACCACATAGAACACGTACGAACACAGTTGCCTTATGCACTAACGGTTGGAACTGTGAGTATTGCCTTTGGAACTATCCCTGCTGCCTTTGGTGTTTCATCTTTTATTTTGTTCCCTGTGGGAATTATTATTATGTATCTTGTGATAAAAATATTGGGGAAGAAAGTTAGGAAAATTTAAAATCTTAATTTTGAGATGGAAAAAATAAATTTTAAATCGTTACCCCGAAAGCTTTCGGGGGTGTTCGGAATTCGATATTCTGAAAGAAAAAAAATGAATATCGATTAACGA
>CAYOKJ010000155.1:4923-6686 GCA_964404485.1 uncultured Bacteroidales bacterium
GGAGGAGGTTCGGTAATTTCTTTATCAGTTTTTATGTTTATGGGTTTATCACCAACAATAGCAAACGGAACAAACCGTATCACAATTGCAATGCAAACTCTTACTGCTGTGGCAAGCTTCAAACAACAGAAAGTGCTTGAGCATAAGAAAGCAATAATATTATCAATTCCGGCTTTAATTGGTTCTTTTATAGGTGCATTAATTGCTGTAGATATTAATGATATAATTTTTGAAAGAGTATTTGCCGGTGTAATGATAGTTATGCTTTTCTTTATTTTATTTAAGCCCCAAAAATATCTTTACGGAAGAGAAGAAATTTTAAAAAAGAAAATCAACATTTGGCAAATATTAATTTTCTTTTTTATTGGGATTTACGGAGGATTTATTCAGGTTGGAATGGGATATTTTTTATTAGCAGGAATTGTCCTTGGAGCAGGATTCGATCTTGTAAAAGCAAATGCCGTTAAAGTTTTTATTGCTTTATCGATTGTGCTTGTTGCTCTAACTATTTTCCTGATAAATAGTCAGGTGCAATGGATCCCGGGATTAATAATGGGGGCAGGAAGTATTGTTGGTGCATTAATTGCTTCGCGGCTTGCAGTAAAAAAAGGAATTAATTTTGTACGTTACGTTATCATCGTTCTGATATGTATATTCTTTATACATTTTTCCGGGATTTTGAATATCAAAGAATTATTACAAAATATTTTGTAAAGATAAAACCTTTGTGATTTCCAATGAGCATCCTTTAAGGTAAAACAAATTATTATTTTTAAAATTATAAACATGAAAACAAAAAACACAATCTTTTCAATTTTGATCATCTTTGCAGTAATAACATTTAACTCCTGCGTTTCTGAAAAAGAAAAAAATAAATCTACAGAATATGTTTTAGTAATTCATGGAGGAGCAGGTCAAATTCTCAAAGAAAAAATTTCTTCCGAAAGGGAAAAACAATACATTCTGAAATTATCGGAGGCACTCACTTCGGGTGCAGAAATTCTGAAAAATGGCGGAACATCACTGAATGCAGTCGAAACAGCAATTAACATTTTGGAGGATTCTCCTTTGTTTAATGCAGGAAAAGGAGCAGTATTTACCGAAAAAGGTGAAAATGAAATGGATGCTTCCATAATGGATGGGAGAACATTAAAGGCAGGGGCAGTTGCAGGTGTGAAGACAATAAAAAATCCAATTTCGGCAGCACGAAAAGTCATGACAGAATCGAAACATGTTTTGTTGGGAGGTGAAGGAGCAGAAAATTTTGCAGCAGAAGCCGGACTGGAAATTGTTGAACCAGCATATTTCTACACACAAAGTAGATGGGATAGTTTTCAGAAAGCAAAACATAAACTTCAAAACAAAGAAGAAATTGATAAGCATGGAACAGTTGGTGCTGTTGCACTTGACAAACAAGGTAATCTGGCAGCAGGCACTTCTACCGGTGGAATGACAATGAAAATGTTTGGACGAATAGGTGACACTCCAATTATTGGGGCGGGAACATATGCAAATAATAATACTTGTGCAGTTTCAGGAACAGGTCATGGTGAGTACTTTATCAGAAATGTTGTGGCTTATGATATTTCAGCCTTGATGGAATACAAAAAAATGAGCCTTGATGAAGCCTCCAATTTCGTTATTAATAAAAAACTAAAATCTCAAAAAGGCAGTGGTGGGGTAATTGCACTTGATAAAGACGGAAATATTTCCATGCCTTTCAACACAGAAGGAATGTTTAGGGGTTATATAAATTCTAATGG
>CAYOKJ010000156.1:0-6667 GCA_964404485.1 uncultured Bacteroidales bacterium
TTTTGGAATTTCAAGAATTATAAGTTGGTAATTTGTTGTTCATAAGGGTTGACTATTTACTGATTATTAGTTTGCGTTTGTCAATAGCAGCACCATTAACTTGTAAACTGTAAAAATAAATTCCTGATGGAATATTTCGTGTATCCCATATACTTTGTCCAATCACAGTCTTAAGTTCAAATGTTTTAACTATTTTTCCAAAAGCATTATATATTATAATTGTTGCCTTTTCGGATGGATATGGTAAAGTATAATCTATGGCTACCCATTGACTTGCCGGATTTGGATGGGCTGAAATATAGTGATTTTCTTCTTGCATGGCTTTATTATGAAATCCATGATTTTGAATCTGACCGCTTTTCATATTTGGTTCCTGCAAATCAGGAAGATCAAAATAGCTATATCCATAAACAAAGTTTAAGATACTTTGAGCCTGAACACCAGCGAGATATTTACTTGTATCTGCTATGTAAGCCAAATCAAGTATTTCTAAACTATCAAGTTGAAAAATATTCCTTCCTTGTTGTTGGGCATTTATTATTGTGGTTTTCAGATCATGGAAATAATTATATTCTTCAAGTTGTTTATCCGATAATTCAAAGTTATTTGGAATATTATTAAGATGAGTTAACGCATTAGTAAGATCATCTTCCGCCAAATAGCTGTCAACAATTTCATATTCACCCTTCAGGTTTTCTTTATTGCTTAACCAGAGGCGTAAAGAATCACGATTAATTCCGATCGAATCAAGTACAATATCACGAATAAGGTTGTTACATGCTGTGCCCCATAAATATGCATAACCTGCCATTTCATTTTGAAGTACACTTTTATAAGTATCCTCATCGGCTCCGTTCCTTAGATTGTCAATCATATATTGTGGCATGGGGTCGTCTTTTGTAGCAAGATATTCTAAAAATCTTTTGTTTCGCATTTCTTCTGGATTTGCCATACATATTTCAAACATAATTGTATGAGGCAATACATCTGTTTTATCGGCGGCAGCCATCAGGACTTCTTTCGAAAGATGAGGCGAATCAGCAAGAAGTTGAGCACGTAATTCCCATGTTTCATCGGGCCAGCTGTTTTCTACATCGAATTTGGTGTCAGGAGTGCTGCCTCCATCCTTAAGCGATTCGTACAAAGCTTTTGTATTATCGTATTCAATTTTGTTATCGTAATACTGCTGACGATAATTATCTTTCTCTGTTTCGCTTAGGCGAATGTTAGAATTAATAATATAACGATCCTCACATAAATTTTCCGGTGCTCCTTTTTTCCATACACCAATTGTATTTAGGGGGTCTTCATCAGGGTTACCTTCGTAATAAAAATAATTTACAGGCCATGTTGCAAGATTCGCAAAATCACTTCCATCAGGAGTTGTATTATGACAAAAAGTGTTTCCGGCAGCTTCATCTTCTGTTCCTTGGTAAGTAGCTATACCTTCACCATTGTAAATATAAAAATCATATTTTAGATTTGCAGAGTTATGGTTACATTTGTATGTTAAACCTAAATAAGGATTATAGTTGTTATGATTATCACCTGATGCAATGTTGCCATATCCTAAGCCAATAAATTTGTTATTATAAACAGTATTAACATCTTCATTAATACATTTGCAACAAATACCGGTAGTGAAATCAATATCAGGTGGAAGACTTGCATGTGGGGTAAAATCATTTTGATTAAAAGTAAAACCGGTACTACTATAATTATAAATTCCTAACGGGATATAGTAAGGAGCGGCAAGTTGTTTTGTTCCAATTTCAAAATCACTTCGTATGCAACTTGCATAATTATTTGCTGCATTGTAAATACCATGCAGATTATTTACAAATTTTGTATGGTCGATTACAAAAGAATTATTAGTTCTTTCTTGAGAAGAGTAAACGGCAATGTTCAGACCTGTAAAAGAAGAAAAGTCGATAGAAGGATCAGGACACGACCAGCAATCATAGTTTGAGTCACTACAATCGGGCAACACATAAAAATTTGCATCAATTGTCCAGATGCCTACTGCCTGATAATATGGAGGATCCTGAAATGCTACTCTTTTATCTTCAAAATCACAACCATAGAATTTAATTCCATCTACCTTCCACATACTTACAAAAGCATGAAAGTCATCTGTATTAAAATAATCTTCATCGGTTTCAAAAACGCAATCAACAAATTTGCTTTTGTTAGGACGAGGATCACCTGATGCAGGATCAAAATTCTGGTAGCTCATAAACTCAACAGCACGACGGTTATTACGGAATGTGACATCATTTGCAATTAAAATACCACCCATCGATTGCCAATCATCAGGTTTCCATAGTGTAACTGCATTATAAGCATTTTCAATTACAGCATCGTTTTTAAGTTCAACATAACCTTGCTGATAGTTGGCATTAGCATCAGGGTATTGGTGGGCATTACTGTTGCCCCAAATTTCGATGCCTTGCCATACTTCGCTGCATGCATTTGTAAGTGTTCCTCCATCAATAATTAATTTGGCACCGGGTTTTACAATTATTTTTGCAAAAGAGGTTAATGATACTTCATCTGTAATGGTTAATTTCGCTCCTGCATTAATAGTTATTGTATTTCGTACCAGAATCGGTGTATCCCAAACAGTATTATCATTAATAAAAACCTCTTCCCCTGGCAATGCGCAAAGTAAGTCCGCTTCCCACAAACCTCTACCATAGGTTGCTGCGCGAAGCGTGGAATTATTTTCGTTAATTTCAAGCCAATTGACAATAACACTGGGTAAATCTTTTGTAAATGGCATCCATTGGTTCATTGAATTATCACGATAATACACGCCTATATCTGTACCAACAAATAGCATATCATCGCTGCCCTCATAATAAACAATAGTATTTAAAGGTACATTTGGAAGTCCATCATTGTAATTATTCCAGTTTGCTCCATCATAATGCTTTACTTTTGTGCCTTCAATATAACCACTATAACAAATCCATATTTCATCAGGGTTTTGATCACTAACAGCAATATCCGTAATAAAATAAGTATAAACTCCATTATAAGGATCTGGTGTAATATCAATCCAATCATTTGAATTTAATCCACCCCCAATTGTAGTTTTTAATAATTTAACTTCGTTAAAATCAATAACCCATGATGATGCCTCAATAAAACTAGTGTAGATTACATTTCCATCAGTAGGAGCTATTTCCAGAGCATAGCAAATACTATATTGTGACATAAATGGAAATTTGTTGTGAAAATCAGATATTCTCACCCAATTACTAGACGAACCGGTTCTTGAATTAGGTATCTTCCAGATACTTTGCCTTGCCTGATATAGTTCGTATGTTTTTTCAGGATGTGCTACAAGTGAAGCACCGAAAAATGCATTATCCTGATCTGTGCTTATAGTAGTCCAACCACTTGGATCATTGGCATCATTATTTGATCTTTTAAGCATTCCGTTCACTGGATAGTACTTTGTAGCATACATAATATCTATATCTTCTTCATCCATATAACATTGAAATCCATCGGACGTTATTTCATGTGACCACTGATTATTTTTAAAGTAGTTAATACCACAATCTTGTGAGCCAGTTAGTACCTGATAAGGATCGATAATAGAACTTGCCATATTATACATTGTGCTAATACCAAGTCCATTATTAAGTTCAGTTGATGAATGATTTTGTATATCAATTTTCCATACTCCACCATCTGTGCCAACAAATAAAATATTGTTGTCGTTTGGATCGAAAAGAAATTCATGGTAGTCTGCATGAATATATCCAGCACCATAATAAATCCAGGTTACTCCACCGTCTATAGATTCCCATAAATAAACCCCACCAGCATATAAATGCTCAGAATCAAGTGGGGAAACGACCATCTCTGTTCTGGCTACTGTATGAGGGGGCTCATTACCTCCTGGTATAGCAATTCTATCCGACCAGACATCATTTAAAATATCATATCTCCAAAGTTCTCGCTTCCAAAAAGTGTTCCAATTGTAAGGCGGTGGACTGTTTCTGGAAATACCATTAACGTATATGTAATTACCATTAGGGTCAATAGCCATATTCATCATTTGAATATACAATCCATTTAGAGCATTAGGCCAAGGAGTACCACTAAAGTCTAAGCCGTTATCTGCCGTGGCAATACTATTCCATGTTTGACCATCGTTAACGGAAGAAATTATATCTATTCCAACAGCATACAATGTGCTTGAATTATTCGGATTAAAACCGATATTCCTAACATATTCGTTACCTGAAACCGGATAAACTTTTGTCCATTGAGGAGTATTGTCATTAATGTTTGTACACTTGTAAATACCAAGTGAAGTGGCAACAAACGCAACGTAAGTATTGGTTGGATGAAGTATTATTTTACCTATTGTAAAATGAGGTGTATTCTCATTAATCAGACCAGTGTTAATTGTTTGCCATGTAATACCACCGTCATTTGAACGATAAATGCCATGTGAATATGTAGTTTCACTATCAACATCCCCGGTTGCTGCGTAGATAGTATTGCTGTTTGTAGAGGCAACTGCAATAGAGCTTACACCGAGGCTTGTGAAATAGTTGTCAGAAATATTTGACCAGTTTAAACCTCCGTCAATAGTCTTCCATAAACCACCACTTGGAGAGCCTGCATAGATTATATTTGAATTCGCAGGATCAATTTCAATGGCATCAATCCTTCCAATACCACTTAACCCATTAGTATTAGGCCCCAATTCTAACCAATTGGAATGATCATTATATGTGTTTGACGTTTGCATTTGCGCATATACATCTATTCTTTTATGGGTTATGCTGTCAAAACTGTTGTACTTGGTTAGTCTGGGTCCCCAAAACTGTTCCCAGCGTTTAAACTGTTTTATTGTTTTAAGGTAGTTTGTATCCTGAATTGTATCAGAATAATTCTCATAAAATTCTTCGCGTATTGAGTTAAAATTATCAGTACCATAATTTGATATCTGGCCAAATGCATATATGCATATGGGGAAAATCAGTAGTGTTAAATATAATTTTTTCATTTTTGCTATTTTTAGTTTGTAACAATTAATTTACATATATAGTAATTATTTTTTGTAAATATTTTTACTATGTAAACCCCATTATTTGCAGGGCTTTTAATAGTAAAAAAGTTGTTATGAAATTCGTGTGAAGAAATTTCTTTACCGTATAAATCAAAGACCATTAAATAGTTGTTAAAGTTATTTAATTGATCAATTTCAAAATAAACGCTTGTTGAACTGCTTACGGGGTTTGGATAACAAACAACTTTATCTTTTGGATGCAGGGCTTTATCAATCCCAACACTTGCACAGCTATCAGTAATCACATAACAAGTATCTCTCCAGCTTCGCCAAACCTCGTCTCCATTAACGGAAAAGCAAAGTAACTCATTCCATCCTTCCCAATAGGGTTCAATCAATCCCAATAAACCTGAAGTGCAACCTATACCCTCAACAATTTGTGGCCATCCTTCAAATGGCATCTCATAATCAAGATGCCAAACCCGTCTGTTTATTCCATCAAATGTTGTTATGGTATCTATTGATTTGACATAAACTCCAAAATAAGGACTAAACCAACCCATCTCGTAGGGTAGAGTATCACCTACTTGTAATGTATAATCATAAAGCAACTTTTCTCCAGCATAATCATTCCATCTATAATAAACTTTGTGATTAATTGTATCCTCCCTCAGTGCTCCATCATATTCAGGTCCGCTTATGATAATATCAGAGCAAAATACATCACGCCTCAGATTATAAATTTTGTGATATACTGTGTCGTTGAAAACTGTATCTCCTTCGATATATGTATCCCCAATTCCATTATAAAAAAAAGGGCTTGGTTGCCACCAATAGGTCTCTTTCCATACTCCTCCGGAGTCAGGAAATGGTATGTAATTTTGTGCAAGTGTTATTAAGTAAACAAAATTGCACAAAATAAAAATAAGTAAAATTTTTCGTTTCATAATATTAGGTTTTAATTGATTATAAATTTTATTGAGAAGTATTTTTTAATGTTGTGAGAGTATAAGCGTAATAAATATATCCCATTAGAAAAACGGCTGTTTTGTATTAAGATATCATCAGGTTGAACACCTAATGCGCTTTGCAAAACATTTCCGTTTACATCAATAATCTGATAATCAAACATAGTATTGTTTGATGTATTACAGACTAAGTGCGATGTGCCGGTAACAGGATTGGGTGCTACGGCAAAGGATTTCTCATTCTCGCATTCTTCAATACCTACATTTGTACCTATACATCCTTCGAAATACGGGTTTTCTTCCCATTCGTATATTTGTTCGTCTTTGTAAAAAAAACAAGTTAAGTCGAACATCCATTCAAACGAAGCAGCGCAAAACCAATCGGTTTCAATAGGCATCCGCAAACTTCCAATACCTCTCACCCAAGTAGTATAACATTCTGTTCCATTGGATAAATAGGAACAGATGAAATATGAGTTGTGTGGAATATTATTAATAATCATTGTTGATGTATCAAGACACACTAATGGGAAAGATTCTGGCATATTATCCAATTGAATAAAAATTGTATCACCAGGCACTAACGAAAAATCATATAATAATGATTCGGTATTATCATTTTTATCAATAAAGTAAATACGCTCATTTTCAATATCAATTCGGT
>CAYOKJ010000157.1:0-6611 GCA_964404485.1 uncultured Bacteroidales bacterium
CCAATAATTTGAGGTTTTATATATGGCTGACTAAATATTGCTTCATTTAATTCTTTGTTATACCACTTAATTCTTTTTTGTGAATATTCAAGTGTGCTTTCCATTTGTTCAAGAATTTCATTGATCAAAGTATTTGTCAAAACTGATGTTTTTTCAACTGCTTCCAGCATAAATGTTATCCAGTTTTCCCATGAACTTCTTTGTGTTACTGCTCCAATTTTATAATAGTAATCTTCTTTATTTACAATAATAAATTTCGACAAATAAAGTGTTGGTTGTGATAATAGTCCTTTATTTATCAGATACAATAAATTTAGAATCCTTCCGGTTCTGCCATTGCCATCCTGAAATGGATGTATTGCCTCAAATTGATAATGAGCAATACACATTTTCAATAATGGATCAGATGGAAATTTCTCATCATCATTAAGGAACTCTATTAGGTTATCCATTAAATTTTCAATTACATCTTCTCCCCGTGGAGGAGTATAAATAACTTCTCCTGGTCTGAAATCACTTTGACCTCTTTTTATTACAACTTTTGCTTGTGGTGGTCGGAAATCTGAATTACTTTCCTTAATTTGTTTAAATATATTTTTTATCAGATGAATGTCTATTGTTCTGTTTTGTTGTAAATAGTTATAACCAGCCCAAAGAGCTTCTCTGTATTTTAAAACTTCCTTGGTTGAGGCATTTATGTTATTTTCTTTTTTGGTTTGTGAAATAGCTTTATATAACTCATCTTCTGTAGTAAAGATATTCTCTATTTCCGTTGAAGTTTTTGCCTCCTGTAATGCAATTGTATTAACAAGCATAAAAGGATTAGGTAGTCTGTTAATATTCCCGTTTACTGTAGCAAGTGCTCTTGAGGCTGCCACCAATTTCTTAAGCACTTTTGGATTATTATCTAAGTCCTTATCTGGAGGAAGAAAAGGTAAACTATTATAAGGGATTTTTCTGTCAAATTTTTGTTTTTCCATATCTGTCCAATTATTTTGCTTTTCTGAACACATTGCAAATATATGTCCAATTTATGAAATAAACAAAACAATTCGTTCATTATTTTTGAATTTCTGGACAGATTGTAAATGTTGGTTTAGTATACTTTGGATAAAAAGAAATTATTAAACAGCTTAAAATTCATGTTGCCGGAACAATTAAAGAAAGCAAAGAATTTGATTATGAACACTGGAAACGCCGTCCTATGATTAGCAGATTTTTCGAATGGTTGCTCCTTCCGATAAGGCATTTACTTTAGTTTAATAGAGATTACAGTTTTATCAGCTTAACAATTTCAGTTAAATGCTTTTCATCAGTTTCATCAAAAGCTTCTGCATTAACTGAATCAATATCAAATACAGCGATTAAATTTTTCTGAGAATCAAAAACCGGTAATACAATTTCGGCTTTGGTTTCGGATGAACAGGCTATATGAAAGTCCAGTTTTTCAACATCTTTTACAATCTGAGTTTTTTTTTCGCTGGCACATTTACCGCAAATACCTCTGTCGAAACTTATTTTCAGACAGCCATGTCCTCCCTGGTATGGACCAACTTTAAGAGTGTTTCTGCCGACAACTCTATAAAAACCAACCCAATTTAAATAATCAAAAGCATGAAAAACTTCACACGAAATTGTGGACATAATTGAAATTATATCAGTTTCTCCTTCAATTAAAAGCTTGATCTTATTTATGAGTTCCAAGTATTTAGTTTCTTTTGCTTTCATTGATAATAATATAATTCTTTAATTAGAATAAGTTAGATAGAACTCACATTTGTTTTTAAATGTGCAAATAAATCTCAGAGAGAATCAATCTGATACTACTTGCTTTTTATCATTGTAAGAAGCATCTTAAATTTTTCAACTGCTTTTAATGCATGCGAAATATTAGCAGGCATGATAATAGTTTCACCTGCCTCCAATATATTAGAAACACCATTGATAATTATATCTGCCTTTCCGTCAACAATAAATACTACTGCATCAAAAGGTGCGGTATGTTCACTTAATCCTTCTCCTTTATCAAATGCAAATAAAGAAATATTGCCGGTTTCTTTTTTTAATATATGTTTACTAACTACTGCTTTCTCTGCATAATTAATGCTGTTATTAAAAGAAAACTTCTTCCCTTTTTCAAATTCATTGCTTTCCATGTGTGGTTTTTTTTAGGGTATTAAAATTTTTAAAACCTTAAGCTGTCTTAGTTTATAGATGTTTTTCTCCATCCAAAATCTAAATATGTTTGCTTCAAAAGTAATTAATGTTTTTAAATGTAAATATATTTTTGAAGCGATTGCTATTAACATGGATTATACTTTAATGTCAAATACAGAATTTGTCTTAGTTTTTCAAAAAGATGCTTATTCAATCACTCAATCTTTTCATATTGTAAAAACCGATTTTAAACCAATAAATAATATTTATTTTCAAACACAGATTTACATAAATGACATTTTAATATTATACCTTTGCATCGAAAAAAAATACTAACATTTAAAATATATAGAAATGACAGAAATGACTTCAAAAAAAGCTATTGAACTTGAAGATAAGTATGGTGCACATAATTACCATCCACTACCTGTAGTTCTTTCAAAAGGCGAAGGTGCTTTTGTTTGGGATGCAGAAGGTAAAAAATATTTTGATTTTCTCTCAGCTTACTCAGCAGTAAATCAAGGACACTGCCACCCCAAAATTATTGATGCTCTTGTTGAACAAGCAAAAATTCTAACTTTAACTTCACGTGCCTTTTATAGCAATATACTTGGTACTTACGAAAAATTTATTACTGAGTATTTTGGATACGACAAAATGTTACCAATGAATACCGGTGCCGAAGGCGATGAAACAGCTATTAAGCTTTGCAGAAAATGGGCTTATGAGAAAAAAGGTATTCCTGATAATCAAGCTAAAATTATTGTTTGCGAAAATAATTTCCATGGAAGAACTATTACAATAGTTTCTATGTCAACTGATCCTGTTGCAAGAAAAAACTTTGGTCCTTTTACTCCCGGCTTTATCACAATTCCTTACAACGATATTGATGCGCTGAAAACAGCTCTTGAAGATCCAAACGTAGCAGGATTTCTCGTTGAACCTATTCAGGGTGAAGCAGGCGTTTTTGTTCCTGATGAAGGATATATCAAAAAAGCTTATGATATGTGTAAAGCCAAAAATGTATTATTCATTGCAGATGAAGTACAGACAGGTA
Source organism: uncultured Bacteroidales bacterium (assembly GCA_964404485.1). Classification (GTDB taxonomy): domain Bacteria; phylum Bacteroidota; class Bacteroidia; order Bacteroidales; family JAIORY01; genus JAIORY01. The sequence continues at coordinate 3,215 of CAYOKJ010000157.1, forward strand.
TTGCACGTACAGGTAAATTATTAGCTTGCGATCACGAAGGAGTTCATCCTGATATGTTGATTCTTGGAAAAGCATTATCCGGTGGAGTTTATCCGGTATCTGCTGTACTGACTAATGACGATGTTATGCTTTGTATCAAACCAGGTGAACATGGTTCTACTTTTGGTGGAAACCCTGTTGCAGCTAAAGTTGCAATTGCTGCACTTAGCGTTGTTAAAGATGAAAAATTAGCTGAAAATGCCGAGCGTCTTGGAAAAATATTCCGTGAAGAAATGATGAAAATCGATTCAGATATGATCGAACTGGTTCGTGGAAAAGGTTTATTAAATGCAATTATCATAAGACCAAAAAATGGGAAAACAGCATGGGACGTTTGTTTAAAAATGATGGAAAATGGTTTGATTGCAAAACCAACTCACGATCATATTATTCGTTTTGCTCCTCCTTTAGTAATTACTGAAGAACAATTAATGGAAGCAATTGAACTGATTAAAAAATCAATTATATCTTTTGAATAATTGATATTATAATTTATATAAAAAAAGACAAGTTGATTTCAGCTTGTCTTTTTTTTGTAAATATTTTGCTTAACGGATAACAAATAACTGAAAAGCAAATTCAGCCACAGATTCACTAATTTTTACCTTTTCACCCACTTCCCGCTTTCAATAATTTTCTCATTGTCATGAATTCTGTAAAAATACATTCCTGATGGAATATTGCTTGTGTTTATTTGTTTTGTGAATGAATTTAAAGATTTATTGAAAATGATTTTCCCTGTAAAATCAATTAATTCAAAGGTTGAGTTTTTTAATTTGGTTTTTATAAACAGACTATTTTGACCGGGATTTGGATAAACAGTTGTAAAAATATTTTCTTGCAAAACAGGTTTTGTTAATGCAAAAACTTGATTTTCATAAGCACCCATATCAATTCTGAAACCACATATTCTCGGATTACCTTCAATATCATAATCAGGTAAAAACAAACCTGAAGTATCTGGAGTGCCTGTATTTATACAAGGGGATTCTACAAGCAAAGACCAATCGGCATCTGCTCCATTAAACGCTAATCCAGAACCAGCAGTTGGGTTAACAAACATTGGGAGACTATCAATATTACCTTCACCTTCGTAACCGTAATTTAAACAATTATAATCAACCTCTAATCCTACTCCATGACCCCAATAATAAATTTGTAATGTATCTTCCCAGTAAAAGTACCCATCATTATTCCAAACAATATTATTTTTCACTTTACAATGATTTGAATGTATTGTTAAACCTCCTGTATAAAAGAATGAATAGTTATTGCAAACTGTATTATTTAGGAAATTCCCATAAGTTGCTGTATGACCATTATAATAACCTATACCATAATTATTGCATATAATATTATTTTCAATTGTATTATAATAACAACTTTCATAAAGAATACTTAAACTATAATTATTGAATAACTTATTATTAATAATCTTTACATTTATTAAAGATAAGCTTGTACATACAGATATTGCAGCACCATATCCACCTGTGAAATCCAAATTTGACTGATAAGCTTTGTTATATTGAAATAAGTTATCACTAATAACAATTACATCATCGTTATTGGTTTGCGTTTCATCAGAAAAATCCTCGTATATTATTTCAATACCTCCTCCGGCAAGAAAGGTTCTATTATGTATAAAGTTGTTATCAGTAATAATAATTGATGTTTCACAACAATATAATCCGCCTCCTGCTTCTTTAGCCATATTTTTATTGAAAGTACAATTTGAAACTAAAATATTACTATAATTATTTATATAAATAGCACCACCTTTACTATCTTTATTTGCATTGCTTTTTGAAACAGATTTCCCATATTTAAAGCTGCAATATTTAAAAACTGATGTATCATTACTGTTTCTATTCCATAGATTTATTCCTTTCCAACCACCTGCAACTGTCGATGTGTCAGAAAATAAAGTTGTATCATTTATAGTAAAAAAAATTGAATCGGAAACACTTCCAATAGCTTTAATTGCTCCATTAATCTTAATTTCATAATGCCCCTGAAACTCTACAAAACATCCAGGTTCTATTACTAATAATTGATTTGAATCAATCATTATGTCATTATTAATTAATATAGTATCTGAATAATAAATTGTATCACTTTTGATGCAATCAACTTCCTGCATATCTTGTGCAGGAAGTTGAATATTTGTTATGAAAAAAATTATTGATATAAATTTATATATTTTCATAAGTCTGTATTGTTTATTTAAAAGGTGGTAATAAATATGGATGTCCGTATTTAGCATTATAATAATGCCGATATGGAGTTGTAGTTAAGTTACTTGTTTTTACATCAGCTATTTTAAAATAAAGATCCTCTGATGGCCGAAGTCCTTCTTTGATATTTGGTGTACTTGGATCATCAACAGTATTAAGAATCCAATAAGCTTCATTAAGATAATAATCCAAATGTTCATTTAATAAAATTGGATCTGTTGTGGAGATGTCATCAAAGAATATTCTATAATCACCATAAGGATTTGAAGAAGTAGGATAATCATAATGTGGTGCATATTCCCAACCTGTTACCAATCCCCAAACTGTTCCTGGAGCCCAAGTATATATTGGGTTATTAAGTCTTCTTTCCAGTTCAAATCCGGCATCAGATTCGCCTTCATAAGCTCCATCACTTCTACCTAACATATTACCATAATACCAATCATCAATATCCTCAAAATCTTCATAAATATATAATACATTAGGATTAAATCCATAAATCCCTTGTAAGGAAATAAATAAGTTTGTAGAATTTCTATCTGTTTCTTCAACATCTGTTAGAAAAACAAATTTGCTATTGTAATTAATCAAGCCTAATTGATATGATAGGGTGTCAACCATTTGATTGTAGATTGTTGAGATATCGTTCATATTCACAAAGCCATCATGGTTTACAGTAATTTGATAATTTGTGCTATCCATGTTAAAATATGTAAATAAAAAATCAGAATAAACTTCTGTTGAGTTTAGTAATGTTTCAATATACCAAACAACGCTATCTTGACTAATATAATCATCTGATTTCAATGGACTGTCAATTTTGTTTTTAAAATCAACAAGTCTATGCCAAATAGATATTTCTTCTGGAGTATAAACGCTTTCATAATTTTGTTTATCAATTTCAATATCTTTTTTACAAGAATGCATAATAATTAATATTGCAGTTATTGAAAAAATCAAATATAATAATTTTTGTTTCATTGTGTTAAAAATTTAGTTAATAAAATACTAAGAATTAATTTCCATTAATTTCTTCTCACGGATGGAGTAAATACCGTGCAGTCTTTGGCGTAAACTGAATTATTTTGTCGGTTGTATCTTTTTGCCGGAAAGTATATTTT
>CAYOKJ010000158.1:0-6515 GCA_964404485.1 uncultured Bacteroidales bacterium
AGTGCCTTTACGGTTTGGGAATCTACCTATTTATTGCGTCCATCACAGGTATTTCTGTCAGTTAAGTTTGGTTTTTAATTAGTGTTTGTAAGAAAACTGCATAAAACTAAAAACAGAACGTTATAAAAATACAGCCCCGTTTCGTTGTTATTGAGATTTGGAATTACGTGATAGCATACTGATTATTATGATCTTTATGATTGTTTATGGTTTTATTTTTTTCGAAAGAAATCAGTCTAATCAGTTTACAGTTAAATTCTATTCTTCAAAAGCATTTTCAAAATCTTCTTCAAAATATTTATTGATATAATCGCAACCGTAATTGAAAATACGATTGTTGTTATCCTCGTTTGTATAAACAAATTTAAGTTTATTTTGTTTTGCTGTCGATAATAACGACATAGCTTCCATTCTAATATCTTCTAGTTTTTTCTTTTCTTTTGAACCAAATTTTTTCAATAAATCAGTTAATTGCTGATAAGATAATTTGCTGACTTTAGGTTCTAAACCTGCTTCAAATTCCTGAATAACTTTTTGTGTGTTTGTATAACTGCCACCTGATTCTATTGGGAATGAAGCCGGAAGGATAAGATCAGCTTTTTGAGCTGTTTTAGTCATGAAGCAATCTTGAACCATTACGAAATCAGGAATTGCTAACCAACCTGCAATTTTAACTTTATTTTTAGCAGTTCCGAGTGGATCTTCACCAAAGATAAAAAGGTTTTTCAATTCTCCTTTTTCTAAATTTATGAATTGACTTTCTTTAACAATAGTAGGCAATTCATCAATTTCCCATTTCTTTTTCATCACTTCAACAAAATCCGGATCATCAATTGGCTGACTACCCACTCCAAGTTTGGGGCAAACTCCCATATCAAATAATCCCTGAGAATTATTTTTTTCCTTTAACGAAATCAAACCGCTTGATTTTTTCCCGAGTTTACCACTAATCATATTTAAATTGAAAAGTTCGTAACTTGCATTTGCCGATAATTCTTTCTCGGAAAATACGATAACAGCATTCATTTCATTATTGTATGATTTTGCAAATTCAATAATAACATCCATAAACGGAACACCGGAAAGTTTAATCAGTTCGCTAAAGTTTTCTTTCAGAACCTCTGTTTTATACTCTTCATAAGCCTCGCAATTATCATTAATAAACATTGCATTATGAAAATTATTTGCAACGAGATAATAGTTGACAGCTTTAACAAAATGATAATATGATTTTATCTGAAGCACTTTATCAACTTTATGTTTTAACGAGCTGTCATCATGAATAGTAATAAGTTCAACCGGAACTTTATTTTTGAATTGAGCATTATTTATCATGAATCCGGCTACTGCATTATCCTTGTTAATTTCCGAACCGAGCAAATAAATTTTACTTGCATCTTTCAACTGTGCAAAAGGAACATTATCTCTGGAATTAAAAATATAACCCTCACCACGATTAAGATAATGAAGACTGGTAACATTATTTGTTTTAGCACCAACTCTTGCAAGTTTCTGTACAAGATACATTTCTTCATTTGTAAGCCTTGCACCTGCAAAGAAAGCATTATCATCAGGTTTAACACCAGAAATTTTTTCTGCAATTATTTCATAAGCTTTCTTAAAACTGATTTCAGTAAATTTCCCTTTTTCTTTATGCAAAGGTTTTGTGATTCTTGTATTATCATTCAAATATTTATATCCGAATTTTGGATATTTACAAAGATTACCATCAGTGTTTACGACTCCTTCTTTCCCGGTAACTTTCATAACAAAGTTACTTTTATGATTGATGACAATTTCGCAGCCCACAGAACAATAATTACATATAGTATTAACTTTATCGGTTTTTATTGGACCCGGTTTAAATAAAACATTTTCGGTAATAGCTCCCGTTGGACATGTAGAAATACACAATCCACAGCTTTCACAAGTTGAATCCTGAAGTCTGTCGCCCATGCTTGGTGCAACATAGGTTTCAAAACCACGATTAACCAATCCCAATGCATTAGCTCCAACAACTTCATTACAAATTCTTATACATCTTGCACACAGAATACATTTATTATTATCAATTTCGATGTAAGGATGCCTGAAATCTATTTTGTGTTCATTGAAATCTCCGGCATATTTTTTTTGATCAGCCTCATAATCAGTTGCATATTTTTTCAGATCACAATCAAAAACTTCAACACAGCCACATTCAAGGCATCTTTGTGCTTCATGTTTTGCAACATCTTCATCAGCATATCCAAGTTCAACTTCTTTAAAATTTAACCTGTTGTTTGGATCGAGTGTAGGCATTTCTTCACGTTTTTGTTCCGGAAAGAATCCTTTATATTCTTCGATAACCTGGGTTTTGAAATTATCTTTTTTACTGAGAAACTCATCTTTCGGAGCAAGAACTTCTTCATTATTAAGAAAAAGATTACAACTGTGAGAAGCAAGTTTTGCTTGTGCAATGGCTTGAATAACAGTTGCCGGACCTGTAACACCATCTCCGGCGGCAAAAACTGATTTTATTCCGGTTTGCAATGTTTCGGGATTAGCTTCTATTTCGCCCCAGCGAGTAAGTTTTAATTCTCCTTCACGTGTTGAGCTATTAATTTCATCAAGAAAATCAACCTGAGTTTTTTGTCCGATGGCAGCAAGTATAAAATCAACATCAACATCGAATTCAGAGCCTTCGATTGGCATGGGTCTTCTTCTTCCTGAAGCATCAGGTTCACCTAATTCCATTTTAAGACAAGTAACAGATTTTACATTTCCGTCTTTATCTTTATTTACTTTTATTGGATTTGTTAAAAGTTTATATTCAACACCTTCGAGTTTTGATTCATGAATCTCAATTGGATTTGCAGGCATTTCTTTTTCAGTTCTACGATAAATAACATAAACCTCATCAGCACCACATCTTTTTGATGTTCTACAGCAATCCATTGCAGTATTACCTCCACCAACAACAGCTACTTTTTTACCTTTAAAGTTAGCCGGTTTACCTGACATTTCCATCTCTTTAAGGAAATCAATACCGGAAAAAACATTTCCTGCATCATCACCCTCACAACCTATTAAAGTACCTTTTTGAGAACCTATTGTTAAAATTGTTGCATTGTAATCATCCTTTATTTCTTGATATTTGATATCCTCGCCGAATTTTTTATTATAGAAAATATTTGCTCCAAGCTCAGTAATATTGTCAACTTCTTCTTGTAGAATGTCATTTGGCAATCTGTATTCAGGAATTCCATATCTTAACCAACCACCGGCTTTTGGAGCAGCTTCAAAAATATCAACCTGATGACCTTCTTTCTGAAGAAAAAAAGCAGCAGAGAGACCACCGGGACCTGCTCCAATAACAGCTACTTTTTTATTGGTTTTTTCTTTAAGCTCAGGAACAAATTTATTTTTTGAATTAAGATCATAATCAGATGCAAAACGTTTCATATAATCAATACCGACAGGGGCACCTTCATCCAAAAGATTTCTTCTACAAGAAAGTTCACAAGGTCTCACACAAATTCTACCGCAAATTGCCGGTAATGGATTTGTTTCTTTTATCAGAGCAACAGCTTCATGATATTGTCCTTTTTCGATATGAGAAATATAACCCTGAACATCTACACCGGCAGGGCATGTAAGAGCACATGGTGCTTTACAGTCGGCGTAATGATTACTCAGTAAAAGATCAAGAGCTGTTTTTCTAGCTTTTCTAACTTTCTTATTATTTGTTTCAATCTTCATTCCTTCTGCTACGTTAGTAGAACAAGAAGGCTGTAATCCTCTCATACCTTCAACTTCTACAACACACAAATAACAAGAAGTGTATGGTTTTAATCTGCTATCGTTACAAAGTGTTGGTATCTCTATATTGTTACGTTTGGCAACATTTAAAATCGTTTCACCACTATATGCCTGAGTTATTTTCCCGTTTATTGTTACGTTTATTCTATCACTCATTTTTAATATCTTTCTTTTGATTCAAAAAAATTATACTGAAACTCCTAAGCTTTACTAATTATATATTAATTACTTGAATGAATTAATATTATTTGTTTCTTTATTTGTTAGTGTTTTTATTTAATATCAGTTTAATAAATTTTAATTGCGTCGAACTTACATTTTGTAAAACATGTACCACAATGAATACAATCATCCTGACGAATAAAATGGACTTCTTTTCTGTTTCCGTCAATTGCTTTTGTCGGGCAATTAATTGCACAAACAGTACATCCAGTACATTTTTCAGGATCAACTTCGTAAGTAAGTAATTTTTTACAAACTTTTGCGGGACATTTTTTATCGTAAATATGAGCTTCGTATTCGTTTCTGAAATATTTTATAGTTGTCAGAACAGGATTTGGAGCCGTTTGTCCTAAACCACAAAGAGCGCTGTCTTTAATTTGATATGCAAGTTCTTCGAGTTTTTCAATATCACCATCAACACCTTCGCCTTCGGTTATTCTTGTAAGAATTTCGAGCATACGTTTTGTTCCAATACGACAAAGAGTACATTTTCCACAAGATTCTTTTTGAGTAAAATCAAGGAAAAATTTTGCAACGTCAATCATGCAAGTATCTTCATCCATAACAACCATACCTCCCGAACCCATAATTGCTCCTGTAGCATTTACCGAGTCGTAATCAACAATTGTATCAAGAAGATGCTCAGGGATACATCCTCCGGAAGGACCACCCATCTGAACAGCTTTAAATTTTTTATCGTTTTGAATTCCGCCACCAATTTTAAAAATAACATCTCTGATAGTCATGCCCATTGGAACTTCAGCTAAGCCCGATCGTTTTATTTTTCCGACAAGGGCAAAAACTTTTGTTCCTTTACTTTTTTCTGTTCCATACTTTGCATATTCTCCTGCACCATTGATGATAATCCATGAAATATTAGCCAGAGTTTCAACATTATTAATATTGGTAGGCTCTTTCCAAAGACCTGAAGCAGCGGGAAAAGGAGGTCGTTTACGAGGCATTCCTCTTTCGCCTTCAATTGATGCAATTAATGCAGTTTCTTCGCCACAGACAAATGCTCCTGCTCCTTCTTTAATGTAAATATCAAAATCAAATCCATGAATTCCCAAAACATTTTTTCCCAGATAACCTTTTTTACGTGCTTGCTCAATAGCAATTTTCAAACGTTTTATTGCAAGCGGATATTCAGCTCTGCAATAAATAACTCCACCTGTAGCTTCAATGGCATAAGCTCCAATTATCATACCTTCGATAACTGAATGCGGGTCACCTTCAAGAACAGATCTGTCCATAAATGCTCCCGGATCGCCTTCATCAGCATTACAGATTATATATTTATTTTGGGATTTATTATTATTTGCAAATTTCCATTTCAAACCGGTTGGGAAACCTCCCCCACCACGACCTCTTAATCCTGAGTTGATAATTGTTTGAATCACATCAAGGCGAGATATATTTTGTCCTGCAATCTTTTTTATTGCCCGATAACCATCCCTTGCTTCATATTCATCAATATTTTCAGGATCAATATATCCACAATTTCTTAAGGTTATTTTTACTTGATCATCTGTAAAAGTATTATCAATAGTCCTAAAAGTATCAGCTCTAACTACATAATCTTTAATAGGTTTATTTTCCTTAAAATGCTTTTCAATTATTTCAGTAGCTTTATCTTCATCAATTTCACCATACATATAAGAACCGTTCTTGTCAATTATTTCTACAAGAGGTTCTCTGTAGCACATTCCAATACAAGATGTTTTTTTTAATTCAAATTCTAAGTTTTCAGTTTCCTGAATATCTTTAATTTTATCAAAAACCTTTTTTGCACCGGCAGCAATTCCACAACTTCCAAGGCCAACTATTACTTTTATCTTTTCCATATTATTTTGCTTCTTGTCGTTTGATTTCTCTAATAATTTTTTTTGCTTTATCGCCAGTAAGTTTTCCATAGGTTTCATCATCTATCATCATCACCGGAGCAAGAGAGCAACAACCAAGGCATGCCACCGATTCCAATGTAAATAAGCCATCTTCTGTTGTTTCACCATCACTTACTTTCAGTGCTTCCTGAATAGCATCAGTTATTGCATTTGCATTTTGTACATGACATGCAGTTCCATGACAAACTTTTACAATATGTTTACCTACAGGATTAAGGCGGAATTGAGAATAGAAAGTTGCTACACCGTACATATCACTAAGTTCAAGACCTGTTTCTTTTGAAATTTTCTTAAATGCATTTCTCGGAATATATCCAAAAATCTCTTGGACTCCCTGCAATATAGGAATCATATTTCCTTTTTTATTTCGATATTTTTCAATTAGGGAATCAATTGATGAGAGATCTGCTTTATCCTGTTCAATTTCGACAATATTTGTATTAATTCTTGTTATTCGCATATTATTTTGGCTGTTAATTTTTGATGGGTAAAAGTAAAAAAATGTTTAATTTGGATACCTTAAAAGCCTTATTTATATTCTATTTAAATAGACAATTAGCTTAATAATTTTGACAAAATGAGATGTTA
>CAYOKJ010000159.1:0-6496 GCA_964404485.1 uncultured Bacteroidales bacterium
GATGGTTTTTTTCTTTAGTATCTTCCTGCTTTGTGCAATACAGAAAAAAAACGATTTAAAAATTGAATGTCGAATAACGATTATCGAATGATGAATAATGATTTGTCAAGAGTAATAGATAAATCAAAAATCGTTACCCCGAAAGCTTTCGGGGGTGTTCGGTGTTCGATATTGAAAAATTAAAAATTGAATGTCGAATATCGATTAACGAATGATGAATAATGATTTGTTAAGAGCGATAAAAAAATCTAAAATCGTTAATCTAAATCATACTGAAATAAGAAATTTGGCTCTACGATGAATAGATAAGTGTATATTATTGGATACTAAATAAAAATGCTCTAGCCTAAAAACACTCAATAAGCAACATTCAATAATCAATAAAAAAGTATTTAAAAATTGAATATTGAATATCGAATATCGATTAACGAATGATGAATAATGATTTATTAAGAGCGATAAAAAAATCTAAAATCGTTAATCTAAATCATGCTGAAACAAGAAATTTGGCTCTACGATGAATAGATAAGTGTATATTATTGGATACTAAATAAAAATGCTCTAGCCTAAAAACACTCAATAAGCAACATTCAATAATCAATATAAAAGTATTGAAAAGTTGAATAACGAATATCGATTAATGAATGATGAATAATGATTTGTCAAGTTGCAAGAAAGTTGATTTGAACTACAAGTCTTGATATTACTGCAATCTCGCCTATTTTTTATATCCATTGTTAGCAACTGGGCTATAACCCCTTGTATGTTAAGTAAAATCTTCTCAAATGTATATTATCATGTTATTTTGGCACTTCTTAAAATACAGCTTTATTAAATAATATTACTGACTCTATGAATTAAAGCAACCTTTAAAAGCTACTTTATTCTTATTGCCCAGTATTAATAGTATTGCTATTAATAGAGTAGCAATTTCTGATAAAATTAGTGCTGTAATAATTCCGTGTCCTCCAACAATACTTGTAATTATAGGTATAAAAATAATTGGCAGTATTAGTGTTCTTGATAATGATATTATTAATGATGGCTTTGGTTTGTGAATGGCAGTAAAGTAAGCTGATAATATAATATTTGTCCCCATAACTAACAGTATAGGAGAAATTGATAATATAAAACCATTTGCCAACGAGCTAACTGTAGTATCTGCATTATCTTTAATAAACAGCTGCACAAATGTGGTAGCATTTATCTGTGTCAGAATTACTAATACAAACCCCAAAGATACTACTGTTATTATTGCTGTGCGTAAAAATTGGACTATACGCTTACGCTGTTTTGCCCCAAAATTGATACTTACAATGGACTTTAATGAATCAGAAACACCGTAACAGGTCATTGCTGTGAGATATAACAAATAACCAACTACAGCATAGGCAGCAACACCTTGTACACCATAATATTTCATCATTGTAATGTTTATCACAAATAATAAAATACCTCCTGATATTTCACTAAGAAACTCTGAAGAGCCATTATAGGCTATTTCTCCAAGTATCTTGAATGATTTTGTGGGTTTTACAAACTTTAAATTTCCTTGTTTTAATATAAAGTGTGGTAACAGTAATATAGGCATAGCTGTAAATGATAAAACTGTTCCCCAGGCAGCTCCTTTTATTCCCCAATCTAATTGAACTATAAATATATAGTCTAAAACTATATTAAGTACAGCTGTGATTATTAGTGCTGTGGCACTAAGATTAGGTTTACCGTCAACTCGAACAAAATATGATAATGAAAATGTAGTAATAAGTGGGGTACTAATTATTATTATTCGTAAATAATCAGTAGTCATTTGTTGTATTTCTTTGCCAGCTCCGAGCACAGATACAATTGAGTCGATAAAAAGCAACCCAATAACCAATGTTAATATACTGATTATAAAGACAGTTATTATTACTTTTGTGAAAACTTCTGATGCTTTTTTATTGTTCCCATCTCCGATAAATTTCCCACAAAATACTTCTCCACCTGTGGAAAATAATATGGCAATTCCCATTAGCACAGGAAATATCGGAATACATAAGGTTACTGCCGCAAGAGCTGTTTCCCCGATATGATTGCCAATAAACATTCCATCAATAATACCTGCCGAAGAGGATGCCACTAATCCGAGTACTGCTGGAATTGCAAACGAAAAAAACACTGGATTTATTTTTCCCGTTAAAATTCTGTTATCGTTCATATTCACTCTTTTCTTTGATTATTTTTTGTAGCGCCATTTTACTTATCACTCATACCTTGTTGCTAACACATAACTAAACCGGTAATGGATATTAATTGATTAACACTAAAATAATTCTTTAGTGATTTTTTAAATTACTCGATGGTTTTTTTCTTAAGTATCTTTTTTGCAAATTCCTTAAAATCTATTCCGTCGAAATCACCCGAACTCATTAGTAATAAATTTGAATTTTCCATATTCATTTTCAACAAATCATCTGATAATTTTATTGAATCTGTATAAACTATCAAATCCGAATTATTAAAAGATTTTTTTACTTTTTGAATACTTAAAGGTGGTAATTTTTTTAATTCAATTGTATGAGAATTAAAATAAACAATCGGAATATCAGCACTGTCCATACAGTTTTTATAAAGATTTAGGAACTCAGAATTAAGACTGCTAAAAGTATGTAACTCCATACATGCCACAAGTTTTCTGTCAAAATATTGTTCTTTTACTGCATTTATTGTTGCTTTTAATTTTGATGGGGAATGGGCAAAATCTTTATAAATGTTGGTTGTTTTATCTTTTAAAATAAGCTCTAATCGTTTCGATGCTCCCTTAAAACCTGAAATGGCTTTAAAGAAATCATGAGAATTAATTCCAAATTTATTGCAAACAAATCTGGCTCCATTAACATTCAATAAATTATGTTTTCCGAAAATCTGTAAAGGGTATTTTTTATCATCGTAAATTATCGAAGTTATTGAGTTATTAACTTCAAAATCGGGCAAGGAATATGGAATTTTCTCAATAGAATTTTTTACTTTTCGTGTTATCTTTTCAACTTCTTTATCATCTTTACAATAAATAAGTGTTCCACCATCTTTAATGATATTAGTAAAAATTTCAAACTGTTCAATATAGTTTTCATAAGTCGGGAACACATTAATATGATCCCAGGCAATACCGCTTATTAAAGCAATATGAGGCATATAAAGATGAAATTTAGGTCGGCAGTCGATAGGAGAAGTTAAATATTCATCACCTTCAATAACCATAATTTCTGCATCATCAGTAAGTTTAACCATAACCTCAAAACCTTCTAATTGTGCGCCAACCATATAATCGCAATTAATTCCATAATAATTCAAGACATGAAGAATCATAGAAGTGATAGTGGTTTTTCCGTGGCTCCCTCCTATTACCACCCGTTTTTTATTTTTTGATTGCTCGTACAAATATTCAGGATAGGAAAATATTTTTAAACCAAGCTCTTTGGCTTTTTTGAGTTCGGGATTATCAATTCTGGCATGCATTCCAAGAATCACAGCATCAATATTAGTTGTAATTTTTGATGTATCCCAACCAATATTCTTGGGTAAAAGTCCGTACTTTTTTAATCTTCCTTTCGATGGTTCAAATATTTCATCATCCGAACCAGTGATCTGATATCCCCTTTTATGTAAAGCTATTGCCAGATTGTGCATTGCACTTCCGCCAATTGCTATAAAATGTAGTTTCATTTTTACAAGCTTAAATTATTAGATTGCTTCTGAGCTTTTTCCCAAAATCTTTCATTAAAATTCAAAATTACAATTTAATAATTTATATTTGTAATATAATTTAATGACATTAATTTTTACCTCTAATGAAAAACTCTGCCAAAATAGAAAAGCTTAACCATCAATTTGAAAATTATTCTGCAAACGAAATAATACAAAATGTTATTACAAATTTTAAAAATGAAATTTGTTTTGCTACCAGTCTTGGTGCCGAAGATCAGGTTATTACCGAAATGATTGCATCTACCGGCACAAACATAGATATATTTACACTTGATACAGGGAGATTATTTCAGGAGACATACGATCTTTATGATAAAACTACAAGCAGGTACAAAATCAACATTAAAATCCTCTTTCCTAACAATAGAGATGTTGAAGAAATGGTAAATAATTATGGTGCAAATCTTTTTTACAAAGATATTGAGAAAAGAATTTTATGTTGCCATGTACGCAAGACAGAACCTTTGAAAAGAGCAATTCATGGAAAGAAATTCTGGATTACAGGATTGAGAAATGAACAATCTGTTTCAAGAATTAATAATAAGCTTTTTGAATTTGACGAGATCAACGATATAATTAAAATTAATCCTTTAATTCACTGGAGTGAAAGAGAAGTTTGGGATTACATAAAAGAAAAGGATATTCCATACAATGTTTTGCACGATAAAGGTTTTAGCAGCATTGGTTGCATGCCATGTACCAGAGCAGTATTACCAAGAGAAGACAGCCGTTCAGGTCGCTGGTGGTGGGAAAACAAAGGTCACAAAGAATGCGGTTTGCACAGAATTAATTAAAACAACTACAATGAAAGACAATATATTAAAAATTTATACAGGCTCAGAAGTTCCAGTACGATTACTAAAAGGACTTTTAGAAGAAAACAATATTTATTCAATTATAAAGGATGAATTTCAATCGAGTATCTCAGCCGGATACGTTAAAGGAGTTCCTTCAGCAATTGATATTTATATTAAGCAATCGGATTTAGAAAAAGCAAAACCAATTATTGCTGATTTTATAAAAAATAATAATTAATATTTTACAAAGCGTTGAAAATAAAAATATATGAGCCTATTTCAAAACTCTGTTCTAAATAAATATTTAAAAGGATTAGAAACGGAAAAAGTTAAAGAAGCTTACGAGAAGTTTACAAGACATTTCCACAATCCTGAAATTCAAGAAAATATTAGGAATTCAAAAGAAGAACAATACCAAGGCGAATTTCTGATTGACCTTTTTGTAAATGTACTTGGCTATGTAAAAAACCCAACACCTGACTTTAATCTTACAACGGAATTAAAAAATATAAAAGGCTCTAAAAAGACAGATGGAGCAATTTTAAAAGGCGAAAAAGCACTCGCAGTAATTGAACTAAAAGGAACAAACACAACAGATTTAAGCAAAGTAGAAACCCAAGCATTTGGATATAAAAACAACCAACCAGGTTGTAATTATGTTATTACTTCCAACTTTGAAAAATTGCGTTTTTATATTGATAACGCTGTAGATTTCGAAGAATTTAATTTGTTCCAACTAACAAAAGAACGTTTTGATAATCTTTGGCTTTGCCTTTCATCTGAATATCTTTTAAAAGACATTCCAAAAAAGATAAAAGACGAATCCTTAACGCAAGAGGATAGCATTACCAAAAATCTTTATAAGGATTATGCTTCATTTAGAAACGAGATTTTTGATAGTATCCAAAATGAAAATCCAGAATACGACAAACTAACTTTATTCAAGAAAACGCAAAAATTACTTGATCGTTTTCTATTTATCTTTTTTGCTGAAGATAAATTATTGCTTCCACCAAATTCAATTCGCTCAATCGTAAATCAATGGACTGACTTGCGAGATAAATATGACGAGTATTTTCCTTTGTATGACCGATTTAAAAAGTATTTCGGTTATATGAATTCAGGTCATAAAGGACAACAACACGATATTTTTGCCTACAATGGAGGTTTGTTTGCACCAGATGAGATTTTGGATAACATCAAAATAAATGATGATTTACTGTACAAACACACGGTTAATTTAAGTAACTACGATTTTGAAAGTGAAGTAGGTGTAAATATACTTGGGCACATTTTTGAGCATTCGTTAAATGATATTGATGAAATTCAGACCGAAATTCAGGGAACAATAACTGACAAAAGTAAAACAAAACGAAAAAAAGACGGTGTTTTTTACACACCAAAATACATTACAAAATACATTGTAGATAACACAGTTGGAAAACTTTGCGAAGAGAAGAAAACAGAACTTGACATTCAAGAAGCTGAATACGAGAAAGAGCGAAAAGGAAGACAAAAAGCTACACTTAAAAAATTAACTCAAAAATTAGAAGACTACAGAAAATGGCTGTTACAAATTACTATTTGTGACCCGGCTTGTGGTAGTGGTGCTTTTTTAAATCAAGCATTAGAATTTCTAATTACGGAACATAGATATATTGACGAATTACAAGCCAAACTTTTTGGTGACGCAATGATATTAAGTGAAGTAGAAAACTCAATTTTAGAGAATAATTTATACGGTGTAGATATTAATGAAGAAAGTGTTGAGATTGCTAAACTCTCTCTTTGGTTAAGGACGGCCCAAAAAGGCAGAAAATTAACTACATTAAATAATAATATCAAGTGCGGAAACTCTCTAATCGATGACCCAAATGTAGCAGGAGATAAAGCTTTTAATTGGCAAAAAGAGTTTCCTAAAATTTTTAAAGAAAAAGAAAAAAAAGCAT
>CAYOKJ010000160.1:0-6456 GCA_964404485.1 uncultured Bacteroidales bacterium
TGATCTGGAAAACGCAAACATCATTTATAATGGTGGTGGAAATTTTTATATTCTTGCTCCTGCTTCTTTTGAAGAAAGGATAACAGACTTGAGAAAAGAAATAAATCAGATTTTATTAGATGTTCATCAAGGGAAATTATTTTGCAATATCGGTTATACAAAAATTAAGTTGTATGAATTTAAAGATTTCAAAGATGTTTGGAAAAGAACCTCGGAAGAAACAGCTAAGATCAAACGGAAGAAATTTTCAGAAATCTGGGAAAAAAATTATGAAGATCTGTTCGAGCCAAAAGAATTAGTTAAAGAAAATAACTTTTGTAGTGTCTGTCATTCTACTAATAATGTAGAAACTTACGAAGATAATAGGTTATGTTCATTATGCTATTCTTTTGAAGAATTAACAAAAGATGTTGCAAAAGCAAAATTTTATAATTTCTCAATATTGCAAAACAAAGAAATTAAAGAGGTCGATTATAAATCGATTTTGAATAGATTTGGTTTCAATATCGATTTCAAAGAAAAAGCATTTTCAAATGAAGATACTTTTATCTTAAATGAATTCAGTAATGAACAAATTCTCAAATGGAAACTCGGTGCTTTCAATCTTCCAATCGATAACAACAGAAATATTAAAACTTTTGAAGAGCTTGCCGGGAAAAATGGTAAACTGGCATATTTGAAACTTGATGTCGATAATCTGGGACAATTATTCATCAAAGGTTTGGAAAATCCCTCTTTTTCCCGAATGTCTGTTTTAAGTAGAATGTTGCGGATGTTCTTTGAAGGATATTTACCTTATTTCATCAAACAGAAAGGATTGGGAGATAAAATTTATATCGTTTTTTCCGGTGGAGATGATACTTTCCTGATAGGTGATGTAGAAATTATTTTAAGATTTGCAAAAGAATTTAGAGAAAAGTTCAAAGAATTCGTTTGTGGAAATCAGAAAATAACTTTCTCGGCGGGAATTGGGATTTTCCGCTATAATTTCCCGATTGTTAAAGCAACTCAAATCACAGAACAATATCTTGAAGAAGCAAAATCTTTAGTCTATCCGGATGAAGCAGAGGCTACAAAGGATAAAGTAACAATTCTCGGAGAAGTTTTTGGCTGGAATGAATTCAGTTATATTTTGGATTTGTTTGAAATGATAAAATCTATTGTAGATGAACATTCTTCCCAAAGCAGAGGGATTATTCAAAAAATAATAAATTCTACAAAAGGATTCCAACCACTTCTCGATTCTGCTCAAAAGGGAAAACTTAATTCTCAAAAGATTTGGAGACTTCAATATTTCCTTCGAACTGCTGCAAAAGATACGAAAGAAAAAATAATCAAAGTCTATGAAAAAATGTGGATGGACAATCTTTATATTGATGAAGAAAATAGGGAATATGAAATAAAAAACCATCAAATAATTACAGTTGCTGCCAAACTGGCAGACCTGCAAACAAGAAAATAAGGAGGAAAAATGTATAAAGGAAAAGTGAAAACTATACATCCAAAAGGGTTTGGATTTATTTCAAGCAATGAAATTGAGGAAGATATTTTCTGCCCACCAGATTTTGTAGAAGGAGTAAATCTATCAGAAAGAGATTTCGTTGAATTTGATGTAGAAGAAGGACCAAAAGGTTTTAAGGTAACCAAAATAAACAAAATCGAACAACAAAATCCACTGTTTGAATTGGCTCTAAAAATCAATGAACTTTCTGCTGAAGATTATGACAAATTCTGCGATTTAACCAAACAATATGTAAACGAAAGAGAATTTAGAGATAATATTACAACTTCAAAAATAAGAAATATATTCTCTGCAGTTCAAAATACAAAAATAATAAAAGATATAAAAATGCTAAGGCCAAAATTCGCTTACTTATCCGGTAGAGATAAAAAGACTAAATTTTTTATGAATGATCTGGATAAACTTGTAAAGCAGATATCTAATGAAGAGGAGCTTAAAAGCTTCAAACAGTTTTTCGAAGCAATTGTTTGCTACAAAAAAGAAATTGAAAAATAGGAGGATACAATGAAATTGATCAAAAAACTATTCATAAACGGGAAAATTGAACTTTTATCAGGTCTTCATGTCGGTGGTTCTTCCACTGCTCTCGATATTGGCGGGATTGATAGTAATGTAATTAAAAATGCAAATGGAGTTCCGTATATTCCGGGTTCATCCATCAAAGGAAAAATGAGAAGTCTGCTGGAAATGAAATATTCTGAATATACGCAACGAACAGGCAAAGTCGATTCCGGAATGGACTCAAGTGCTAATGATTCAAATCCGGATATCCAAAAACTATTCGGTTCGGTTGCCAAAGAATCGGATTTCAAAACTCGTCTTATTGTGCGGGATGCTTTTTTGAATGAAGAAGTTTACAAACAAATGAAAAACAAAACCGGAGATTTTGAGAAACTGGAACTCGATTATACAGAAGGTAAATGGGAAAATAATATTGATCGACTTACTTCCGCAGCAACTCCCAGACAATTAGAAAGGGTTCCTGCCGGAGCAAAATTTGATTTTTCCGTTATTTTCACTTTTTATGAAGAAAGTGATAATAAACTTGTAAAAATGCTACTCGAAGGAATGCAACTTTTACAAGATGATTATCTTGGTGGTTCAGGTTCGCGAGGTTACGGACAGATTGCTTTCAAAAATATTTCTCTTTCAGAAAAAACAGCGGAAAATTATCAAAATCACGCACCTTCATCGGGAATTGTAAAAAATAAAACTTTGGATGAAATTAATGTCGATGAATTAAATTTGTAAACGAGGTGAATGATGAAAATCACTAAATTATATCCTCCAAAAAATAACAGCTTTGTGCTGGATGATCTTCCGTTCCGTTCGATGACACTTTTCGGTGCTCTGGCAAATTGTTATGTAAATCTGTTTGGAGCAGAAAATTTCTCTGAATTTTTATTACTATTTAAAAAGGGAAAGATCGGTTCTATTTTTCCCGCTTTGAAAATAGACGGTCAAGAGATTTTCTTTTTACCGAAACCTTATCTATCCAGAAAAAAGCCAGAAAATGATGATCAAGAATTCATTTCTAAAAAGAAAATAAAGAAAATCCGTTGGCTTTCCATTGATGCAATGAAATTTTTAGGAAATTCGATAAAAGAGATAGACGATGAATTTTTCCATTTTGTAGATTTCAAGGAAGATTTTGCAACAATCGGCAAAGAGTTTCTAATTATGAAAGATGAATTAAAACCAGAAATTGTTGAAAAGATAAATGATATTTCATTTTATCAAAAAACAGATACGGTTAGAGTAAATATTGCTCGATTCGGACAGGATAGCAAACCATTCGATCAATCGGGAATCAATTTCTATGATACGAAAATAAAAATATCTGATGAGCATCAATTTAAATTAAAAGCTTTTTTATATTTCCCGGAAAACATTGAAAAAAATGATAAATGGAAAGTAACCAAACAGCTTTTTGCCGAGGATGGAATTGGTGGAAAAAGAAATTTAGGAAAAGGTTGGTTCGAAAAAATTGAGACATCCGAAATCAATTTTGACCTACCCAAAAATCCCAAACTTTATCTTTTGCTTTCTAATCTTATTCCCCAAAAAGAAGAACTGAAAAATATCTTATCTTATGATATAGGAATAGATGATGGATTCATTACTTTCGGATATGCTTCCACACTGAAAAAAGATTCTTTATTTTATTTGAAAGAAGGCGCTGTTATTGATTCTGAAATTTCCGGCAAAATTGTTCCACAACTTTTTAATGATAAAACTATTTATCGTTATGGAAAAGCGTTTCTTTTACCTTTGGGAGGTGGAAATGAATAATATAAAAATAGAAATTATCTCTCCTGTTCATGTTGGAGATAACGAAAATAAAAACCTTTCTTCGCTTTCGGATTTTATTGTGGAGAACACGAAGATAAAAATAATAGACCATAAGAAATTGGAAAATATTTTTTCTGAAAATCCACATATTATGGAAGATTACATCAAGGAAGTGAAAAAATATTCCGGGACATCTTTTTCCATAAATTCTTTCCTACTAAAACACAAAATTGCTTTTAATGAAATTACTTCAGAAGAATCTATTCCTCTTTATGGAAATTTTGAAGGTAAAGAAATACATTCTTTCATATCGGAAAATGGCAAAAAGTATCTTCCGGGTTCGTCAATCAAAGGTGCAATTAGAAATGCTCTGGCTTATGTCTTTCTTAATGAACATCTTGAAATGATTAGAGCTCTCGAAAATAAACATTTCAAACCAAAATCAAAACCGGATTTTTCTTATGAAGATAGAAAAATTTTTGGAGACAATCCCTTTAACGATATTCTGAAATTTCTGCAAATTTCTGATTCAGCTTCTTTTTCCAAAAATTCTATTGCGATTTATTCTTGTAAAAACTATCATTTAAAGAAGCAAAAATTAGATAATAATATTCCGATTAATTACGAATGTATTTTACCAGACTCAGAGACAAAATTAAAGATCAAAATAAAAGAAAATATTTCAATTGAGAAATTGCAAATTAGTGATAAAAGTTTTTGGAACGAACATCTCTCAATTCCCAAAATATTCGAAGCTTTAAATACTTTATCCATCAAATTCATAGAAAGAGAGATAGGAGAACTTTCTAATGTTAAGGAAATGCAACAAACAATTGTTTTTTATAATAATCTTTTGAATAAAATCAAAAATTCCAACAACAAATCTGGTTATTTCTGTCTTGGGAAAGGAACGACTATTATGGAAAAAACGATCCTGCTCGCTCTTTCTAAGGAAGAACTTCATAATTTACGGAACAAGATGAAAGATACAAAAGCAGATAAAAACTTTGGTTGGATAAGAGATAAACGAACCGGGAAAAAAGTTTTACCAGAAAGACTTCCTATAACGAGATTAGTTTACCAAATTCAAAATAATTTGCAGGCAGGCTTTGGGTGGTTAAAAATGGAGAAAATATGAATGTAATTGGAATAACAATAGGAAATAGAGACATAAAAATTGAAGATAAATATATATATAATATTAAGAAAGATGATAATATTTTCCCAGAAGATTTTGAAGATTTATCTCCAAGAAAAACTGGCAAATATATTTTGGATAATTATAAAAAATTTAAAGATAATATAACACTTCCCATTATAAATCCTTTTTTAGAGGCTATTAGAAGAAAAAATATAAAAGTATCTCGTATTATTCTTTTTGCCACTGATCAACCCGAATCTATTGAATCAAAATGGAGAAATAAAGATACTATTTACTTTGCTCAATTTATCAAATATAAATTGAAGGGAATGAAAATATGTAGTGATGAGGATATAAAAATTATTAAGATAGGTAATGAGGTAAATTATTTAGATTCTGTTTATAAACAGTTTACAAAAGAATTCAAAAATAATCCTGCATTAAATGACCTTGGTGAAGATACTAATTTTTTCATATTACCTGTTGGTGGCATTCCAGCAATAATTTCTGCATTATTATTCAGTTCTATATTATACTTTAGAAACAATGTAAAACATTACAATGTTGATGAAAACGGAAATGTAATTCCTATATCTTTTAATAATATATTTCTGAAGGAACTTGAAAAGAATAGTTTATTAGATTCATTAAAAAATTTCTTTTATGCAAGTATCAGAGATAAAACTTCAAATGAGTATATAAGGACTCTTGCTGATTATGCTTATAATAGACTTACATTTAACTTCGATAGAGCTTATGATGTTTTAGAAAAAATCTCATCTGAGCCGAATAACAGATATAAAGTTTCGGAATTAAGAAAATCAATTGACGAATTATATAAGGATAAAAACAAACTTATTGAAATATTTCATACTGCTATAATAAAAATTAAACAAGAACAATATGTTGATGCTCTACTGCGTTTATATAATTTTACCGATAATTTTATGTCTGATAAGGTTTTTGAATTACTAAATTTAAATAAAGAAAAAAAAGCTTATGAGGATTATTGGAAATTTGAAATATGTAAAACTTTTAAAAAAGATGAGAAGTTTGAAAAATTTATAATTAATTATAATGAAATACCAAATTTTGATTATAAAAAACAGGGTTTGCCTACTTATATGGCTATTCTGAAATATTTCCATAACGAGAATAAGATAGATGAAAAATTTATTAAAGTTTGCAAATGTTTAATAAAGATTTCTGACCTAAGAAATAAGTCTATTGGTGCACATGGTTTTCAGGGTATATCTAAAGAAAAAATAAATGATATTCTTAAATCTGAAAAAACTAACATTGATGATTTGCTTAAAGAAATAGAACAATTTCTAGATGCTCCATTTCAAGAATCTGTATATTTTAAAATAAAAGAATATATCTTGAAAGAAATGAATGAATATAGCTCAAAAAAAATATCAAATTAACAAATTAACTAATTAACTGATTAACTAATGAACTGGTTAATTGGTTAATTGGAAATAAATAAATAAGAATAAGC
>CAYOKJ010000161.1:0-6369 GCA_964404485.1 uncultured Bacteroidales bacterium
CCATGCATCAACACTTTTTGCAATTTCTACAATCTCCTGCATTTCTTCTTTTGTGAGTGTATATCCTGTTGGATTGTTAGGATTACACAAAACAATCATCTTAGTTTTATTTGTAACCTGAGACTTTAGTTCGTCCAAATTTGGTTTCCACTGATTTTTTTCATTTAAATGGAACTCTTTCAAAGTACAACCCATCTCTTCTGCAATACCCCAAATTTGCATGTAATTAGGAACCATCATTACTACTTCGTCTCCTTTTTCGAGAAGTGTGTGGCAGGCTATAAAATTTGCTTCTGAAGAACCATTTGTAACCAAAATATTTTTTTCATTTGCATTATTATATAAATTACTTATATTTTTTCGCAGCTGAGGAGAACCGTTGGTTTGTCCATACCCGATTTTCTTTTTATTCAATTCGGTAATTTGTTCCTGTGTTAAAAGTTCTTCCATTGAATATGGATGAAACCCACTCTCGGTTAAATTATAATCTACAGTATTTTCAAAAAGTGACTGTACTCTTTCTAAATCAAAAATTCTTATATTCATAACTATTTCCTTTCTATTATTTAGTTCTAACTTTATATTTCTTAATTTCTTTTTCTGTCATCCAATGTATATCGTGGGCAGGTGCTACTTCCAATGTATACCAATAAAATTCTGTTGGGATATTAATAATCTTATAGTAGTCGATATATTTTTTGTGTGACTTATGATTTTTGGATAATTCGGCGGCTGGTTTTGCTCCTCCACTCCAGGAATGTACTCCAATTTTTGCTCCCTTTGCTACTGTTCTTTCTTTACCGGCAAGGAAAAAGTCTGTTCCACCCGAAGCAATTATGCTTCTCTTGTTTAAGCATGTATTTAATCCATATTGATGTACATATAAAGATGCTCTCAGATTTGCAACATCATCAATTGAACCGGGTACATTAATCATTTCAATGGTTTTTACATTGGGATGCTCAAAAATCAATTCTAAAATTTTTGCAGGAGTGCTGGCTGTAATAACACCTGACATATATGCAATATCACCTTCAATGGTAAATGCAACAGTAGTATTATTTGCTTTGAGGTAATCATAAGCTTCTTTTTTGCTTACTTCTCCGTCTCCATTAAAATCCCATTCTTCGAAATTAACACGGATAGTATCATTTAAGTCTTTGAGCTCAATATTCTTTGTTTTCGCAAACTCTTTAAATATTAACTTGATTTCTTTTTGTATATCCTTTTCACTTAAAAAGTATGCATCTTCGAAATTAAAATCAAACATTTCCTGTTTTGTAACCGATTTGCTTTTATCCGTATCCATAAGTTCCAGATCGGATAATATTTCCTCATTGGCTTCGCTAAATTCAATAATATCATTCCCATTCTTATCCACATCTTTTAGCATATCTAAGACTTCTTGATTCCGCTCATTTTTAAGTTTATCTGCAAATTTTGAAATATCTTTTAAACACAGATCTTCCTTGCTATTATTTTGCATCATTAAAAAAACATCAAGTGCTTCATATGGATTTATTACATCATCATGGTTACTATCCAATATTTCAAAATCCGATATTTTTTTGTTTTGACTAAGTCCTAATATTGGTAGAACCAATAAGAATATTGCGATTAATTTTATATTTTTCATGATTATTTATTTTTAAGTTTATAACTTAAATACACTAATTGTGCAATCATAATATCCTGCACAGCAACTCCTGTAAGGTCAGTGATTGTTATTTGATCCTCATTTGTTCGTTGTAAATTCTTTTGTTGAATTGCCTTGCCAAGTTCTATCACCTTATCATGAGAAATAGATCCATCTTGTGTTGCACGATATATTTCTCCTCGACTTTTACTCTGTGCAATACTATCTGATATAACAATATCGGCTTTAGCTAGGATTTCACTTTCCAATTCTTGTTTTTCAGGCGTATCAGAACCAACAGCAGTAATATGAGTTCCAGTTTGAATGTCTTTTGCATGAAGCAATGCATTATGTGATGGAGTACTACTCACAATAAGATTGCAATTTTGTGCTAATTCAGCAGTGTTTTCAGCAATATGAATATGAAATTTTTTTTCCATTTCTGATTGAAATTTTAAAGCATTTTCCTTGTTGATATCCCAAATCCACACTTCGCGGCATGAATTATACTTTTGTAGATACTCCAACTGGAGTTTACCTTGAGTTCCCGTTCCAATAATACCAATAGCTTTAATATTTTTAGGTGCAAAATATTTTGCTGCCAACGCACCAGCTGCTGCTGTCCTAATATTAGTCAAATGACCTTCATCCAATAAAACTGCTTCCGTTTCTCCGGTTTTCTGATTGAAAACTAACATCAAACCCTGACTCGATGGAATACCTAGTTTTGGATTATCATAAAACCCGGATGCAATTTTAATTACATAATATTGCTCGTCTTTTATATATCCGTACTTGATATGTGTTTCGCCATTGTTTTTTTCAAACAATAGTTCACCCACGGGGGGTACAATGCAATTACCGTTGCTGTATTCTATAAAACCTTTTTCCATTGCAGCAACAATATCTATATTTTTTACAGTGGATAGGATCTCTTCTTTATTAATAATTGTTACCATAACTGTCTATTATATTAGTTAATAATGCATGATTAATTTTTTTTCCGGTAAGAACAAGAACTACATTCCTGCCTACGTATTTTTTGCTATGTAGAAGAGCAGCTACAGGAAGAGCAGCACCTGGCTCTATAATTGTTTGGTGGTTTTGTACGATAAAGGCTACTGCTTCTTTTATTTCTTTTTCATTAATTAACTCAAAACCATTAAGCTGATTTTTACAAATGTCAAATGTTATCGAATTAGCTTCTATACCACCGGCAGTGGCATCGGCAATAGTAGAAAGAGTACTGGGTGGAACAATCTTTCCGGATTTCACTGATTCATACATTTCAGATGCATTCACGGGTTGGCAGCCAATAACTTTAACCTTGTCATCATCAAAAAAGGAACATAGTCCGGAAATTAAGCCGCCACCACCAACTGGTCCCAGCACAGTATCAACTTCAGGCAATTGATCTTGAATTTCAACTCCAATGGTTCCCTGACCTTTAATAATCTCTGGGTCATTATAAGGATGAATAAGAATACTACCAGTTTCTTTAGCATAGCTTGTTGCTTTCGCTTCAGTTTCCATACTACTTTTCCCATACAGGTATTGCTTAACATCGTATTCCTTGAGCGCATCTTTTTTTACATCGCTAATATTTTCGGGCATAAACAACACACCATTAAAGCTAAACGCTTTAGAAGCAAATGCAAAAGCTGCGGCATGATTACCCGTGGATGCTGCAATAAAAGTTTTCTGAAAATCGTCTTTGTGAAGACTCTTGATTTTGTTTAATACACCCCTGAGTTTAAACGAGCCAGTGTGCTGCATGTGTTCCATCTTCAGAAAAACCTGGGCTCCCGAAATTTTGCTTAGCTTAGGAGAATACTCAAGTGGTGTTTTTAGAATATCTCCCTTAATGTTAAGATAAGCATCTTTAATCTCCTGTGGAAAAATACGCTTAGTCATAATAATTTGTTTTATGATCAGGCGCATAAAAAAATCTCAATACACCTAATCGATTTAACTTGATTAAGGTATATGGAGATATTCCATATCGATATCACCAATTTTCCCAATTTCTTCCTTACGATAGAAAATATGTGAACAACAATGTTGCTATTATCGTCTGGTGCAAATGTAAAAAAATATTTTATAAAGTAAAAGGTAATTGCATTTTAGCATTAAACACAACAAAAATATAACCGTAATATTCCGTTTATATCTAAATATCTCTAATAGCTTGGCTTGTTAAAATATTGTTTAATACGCTATTGCTATTTAGAAAATATATGTTATAATTTTATTTTTTTTAACTTTTCATGTGGATACATTTCCATGTTTGACCATTATTGCAAAGTTTCTCCTATTTTAACGAACCGCTGTATACGAGACCCGCTTGGTTTATCCTGAGCTTGAAGGGTACAGTGGTGCTTCGACAAGCCATTAGTTTAGCAAAATAAATTTACTTTATTAATTTAGATTATTATTTCTGAAGAACCAGAGAAAGAGAGGTGAACTAATTCGACATTTAAGCATTAAGGCTTATGCTGAGTATCAGACCTCCTTTTCTCCTGGATTTTCGTGCCAATTAGAATTTTAGGTTAATGACCTATTAATGGTTTTAGCTAAAAATCCGCCTTGGTTCATTCAGAGTTTATTAACTTTAAATGTAAAAATATGAAAAATTTATTTTGTGGGATTGATATTTCTAAAGATTCTTTAGATTATGCAACTTGCCGTGGTGAAGATAAAACTATTGTTTCTTCATCAAAAACAAAAAACAACAAGAAAGGGATTATGGGTCTGATAAAGCTTTTGCCAAAAGAATCAGATGAAATGCACGTCTGGGTTTGTTTTGAACATACTGGGAACTATGGTCTTTTACTTGCAAGTTTATTAGCTAAGAATAAAGTTGCTTTCTCAATGGTTCCTTCTTTAGATATAATAAAGTCTTCTGGATTAACCAGAGGCAAAACAGATGCTGTTGATGCCAAACGAATAGCATTGTATATAGCCACCAATAACTACAAGTTAAAACCAACGAATTTACCTTCAGATGAGATCTTAAAGATGAAGACATTGTTGACAATAAGACAACAATATGTAAAAATAAGAACTCAATTAAAAAACGCAGTTAAGTCATTGGCAATCACTGATAAAATCATTTTTCTGAAACCTGAAATAAGGCAATATCAAAAAGAAATTATCAGATACAATGACTTAATCAAGAAAATTGAAACTAAGATTAAGGATATAATCAAGAGCAATGATAGTCTGGATAAAAACTGTAATAAAATTACCGACATACTAGGAATTGGCTTAATAACAGCTTCTCTTTTCTTGGTAAGTACAAATAACTTTACAGCATTTGAAAATCCCAGAAAATTTAATTGTTATTGTGGTTTAGCTCCTTTTGAATACTCGTCAGGTACTAGTGTTAAAGGCCGTACAAAAACAAGTCATTATAGAAATAAAGAGTTGAAGTCTGCACTTTTTAAAGCTGCAAATACTGCAATAACACATGATATGCAAATGAAAACCTATTACAATCGAAAAATTGGCGAAGGAAAACATAAAATGACTGTAATTAACGCTGTTGCATGTAAATTAGTCTATAGAGTTTTTGCTGTTGTTAAACGTGAAAAGCCTTTTGTAAGAATGGCTATGTGACTTGTTTTTATCTGAGCAAACCATAAACATATCAACTTCTTAAACCTCTTTTATTTTTCAGTAATTGAAAAGTTCAAAAGTTCAAATTTTCAAATTTTCACATGTTCAAATTTTCAAATTTTCAAATCTTCAAATTTTCACATGTTCAAAGGATAAGACTAAGATTTCCTCCTTCGCTATTTTTTTCTCTCACCCACCTATGTTCAGAGGCAATTTTAAGATTTTCATTCCAGAAAAACAGAAAAAAGACACTCATTTCAGATTGAATTTTGCAAAACTCATCTTTTCTTTTGCTATTACAATTAAGATCATGAGCATAGTTTTGAGCATCTAATCCAAAGATTTTTAAACAATTATTTTCATTGGTCTTGCGATCACGGGCATTATTTGTCCATCGAATTTCAATAATATTATTATCTAAAAAATCCACGTTCAAATTTTCAAATCCACCCAGATCGCCTGATACTGGTTTGAGTATATCAAAATCAGGATTTCCGTTTTCATCAAAGGCATGTATATTGATCTTGCAAAATAGATTTTGTCCGGACAATTGCTGGCATCTTGCCTCCGGATTCCAATACGGCCGTATGAGCTGATGTAGATTCCTGCTGACAAATGCATTCGCATCACGAAATTTGGAACGCTGCTTCTGCTGTGCCGGCGTTTTTGGGTTTTTTACTTTTGATGGTCGACTTTTAATATAAGGCTTTCCAAAACGATTGGAAAAAATCACATTGGCCAGTATTCCACTTAATTTATCATTTCGTATCCGTGCCATAGTAAAGCAATATTAAAGCTGGATTAACAATGGATCAAAGCTGGATTCATCCAGACTTGATCCAGCGTTGATCCAGTGCTGATCCGGTCTTGTATTGGAGTTACTGAGGTTAAGTTGTGTATTGGGTTATTTTTTGTTATTAATTGTTATTCAGGTTTCAGATTACAAGCTTATGTTTTAGGTTACTTGTTGCTAGTTGCTAGTTTAAAGGTTCAAAAGCTTAAAGTGACATTATACATAATAGCAATGTACTTCTATTGTATTACAATTGTATGACTATTGAATGACTGAATGTTCAAATGTTCAAAGGATAAGACTAAGATTTCCTCCTTCGCTA
>CAYOKJ010000162.1:0-6282 GCA_964404485.1 uncultured Bacteroidales bacterium
ATCAGTTTTTAAAGCTTGTTTTAGATTGTTTAATGCTTTTTCAGTTTCGCCTAAATTTAAAAATAAATTTGTTTCAGTAATTAAAATTTGGAAATCTTCAGGAAATCTTTCTCTACCTATTTGTATGTATTCTAATGCTTTAATAGAGTCTCCATCGAGTTTATAATAATTAGATAAAGTTACGTACATGCCTTGATTTTTGTAATTCAAATCAACTAACATTCCATATCTGATTTTTGCAAGGTCGTTGTTTTCAGCTAAACCGGCAGAAAGAGCCGAATTATACAAAGCTCCGGTGTCAACACTAGATTCTGATAAATTTTTATTTACTTCAAAAGCATTGAAGAAGTTCAATGAAGATTTGTTGTATTCTTTTGAATTGTAGAATCTTACGGCCTTATTGTAATATTGTTCTCCGCAAGCCATAATTCTTGGTAAAATATCTATAAGAAGTTTCCCTTTCACATCAAGTTCACGAGCTTTCAAAAATGATTCAAGAGCTTTATCAATACATTCGGGATCGAGATCCTTATATTTTTCATTATCAGTCATTGCTATTTCAAGATAAATATTTCCTCTATAATACCAGGTTTTAGCATCGTTTATTGTTTTTTCATGAGCTGCGGCAGCGTCAATAGCATCTCTTGCTTTGTCAAGTTTTCCATGCCTTAAGTGGTTAAATGCACTTGTTCTTTTTGTGTTTTGTGCAAAAGTCGTACTTGTGGCTAATAAAATAATTAATAAAATTGCAATTTTTTTCATAGTAAGATTTATTTTTTTTTGTTATTTTATTTACAAAGATAAAAATATTTTTTTTTTATGCAATATTTGAATTTACAAAAGTTTGTTTACCCTTATATAGCTTCCTCGTCATTATTTTCGTTTTCTAATTTGTTATTTTCATCAATAATAACGTCAGAATCATCATCATTATTTTCTTCGTTTTCTTCGTTTTCTCCATTTTCTTCAATAAAAACTTTTGTAACAGCAGCAATTCCATCGCCATCTTTCAGTTTAATAAGACGAACACCCTGAGTAGCTCTACCCATAACACGCATATCAGAAACAGGTAAGCGTATTAATAATCCAGATTTTGTAATAATCATTAGATCATCATTATCCAATACATCTTTTATAGAGATCAGGTTTCCTGTTTTATCAGTAATATTAATGGTTTTAACGCCTTTTCCTCCCCTATTTGTAATTCTGTAATCATCAAGTTTAGAGCGTTTTCCATATCCGTTTTCTGATACTACAAGTACATCAGAATCTCCATTTTGAAAGCATACCAAACCAATTACTTCATCTTTAATATTTGACAATCTGATTCCTCTTACACCAGAAGCATTTCGTCCCATCGGTCTAACTTTTTCTTCATTAAAACGAATAGCTTTTCCTGATTTCAGAGCCATCATTATTTCGCTTTTTCCGTTTGTTAATCTTGCTTCTAACAAATGGTCAGTATCTTTAATTGTTATTGCATTAATACCATTTTGTCGCGGGCGTGAATAAGCTTCAAGCGAAGTTTTCTTTATTGTACCTTTTTTAGTTCCAAGAATTATATAATTGTTATTAAGGTACTCTTCATCTTTAAGATTTTCAACATTAATGTATGCTCTAACAACATCTTCTTTTTCAATATTAATAAGATTTTGAATAGCTCTTCCTTTTGTTGTTTTGCCGCCTTCAGGTATCTCAAACACTCTAAGCCAAAAGCACTTACCTAGTTCAGTAAAAAATAACAGATAGTTATGAGTTCTTGCAATAAATAAATGTTCGAGGAAGTCCTCTCCTCTTTTTGCACTACCCCTGGCTCCTCTTCCACCACGTTTTTGCTGCCTATATTCGCTAAGTTTTGTTCTTTTAATATAACCTAAATGCGAGATTGTTATAACAACTTCTTCGTTTGGAATTGTGTCTTCTATTTTAAAATCTTCAGCAGAATATTCTATGGTGCATCTTCTCTCATCACCATATTTATCTTTAATTTCGAGTAATTCTTTTTTAACAATATCCTTTCTCATTTCTTCACTGGCAAGAATCATTTTTAGATGCTCGATAAGTTTCATTAACTCATCGTAATCGGCTTTGATTTTTTCTATTTCTAAACCGGTTAGTTTTTGCAATCGCATATCAAGAATTGCTTTTGACTGAATCTCAGAAAGATTAAATTCTTTAATCAATCCGTTTTTAGCTTCTTCCGGTGTTCTTGATGCCCTGATTAATGCAATAACTGCATCAAGATTGTCAAGCGCAATCATTAAACCTTCAAGAACATGAGCTTTCTTTTCAGCCTGGTTTAATTCGAATTGAGTTCTACGTGTAACTACTTCAAGTCTATGCTCAACAAAATATTTAACCATGTCCTTTAAGTTCAATAATAAAGGACGACCTTTAACAAGAGCAATATTATTTACACTAAATGAACTTTGAAGTTGTGTAAATTGATAAAGTTTATTTAGAACAACATTTGTAATTGCGTCTCTTTTAAGCTCATAAACTATTCTCATACCATCTTTATCCGATTCATCACGAATATCAGAAATCCCTTCGATTTTTTTATCAATAACCAGTTCGGCAGTTCTTTTAATCATTTCAGCTTTATTGACTTGATAAGGAATTGAAGTGGCAATTATTATTTCTCTTCCGGATGAAGATTCTTCAATATTTGTATTACCTCTAACAACTATTCTTCCTCTACCTGTTTCAAAAGCATTTTTCACTCCTTCGTATCCGTAAATTATTCCACCTAATGGAAAATCAGGAGCTTTTATGTATTTCATCAAGCCTGCAACATCAATATCATTATCGTAAATATATGCGATAGTTCCATCAATAATTTCATTAATATTATGAGGTGGCATATTTGTTGCCATCCCTACCGCAATACCAGAAGCCCCGTTAATAAGGAGGTTTGGTATTCTTGTAGGCATAACAACAGGTTCTTTTAATGTATCATCAAAATTGAGCTGAAAATCAACAGTATCTTTATCAATGTCAACAAGAATGTCTTCGGATATTTTCTGAAATTTTGCCTCAGTATAACGCATAGCTGCAGCGCTATCTCCATCAATTGAACCAAAGTTCCCCTGTCCATTAACCAATGGATATCTTAACGACCATTCCTGAGACATTCTAACCATTGCCTCGTAAACAGATGAATCTCCGTGTGGGTGATATTTACCAAGCACCTCTCCTACTATTCTTGCTGATTTTTTAAACGTGCGGTTTGCATATAATCCAAGATCGTGCATTCCAAATAAAACACGGCGATGAACGGGTTTAAACCCATCACGTACATCAGGTAAAGCTCGCGATACAATTACCGACATTGAATAGTCGATATACGCTGATTTCATTTGATTTTCAATATTAACTTTAATGACTCTTCCTTCTTCCTGCATATTATCTATAGTCTTCTTATATTTAATCACTTAGCTATTTTAGCTAAAGGATACGAAATTACAAATAATTACTGAAACATAAGTTAATTTTAAGGTATTTATTATAAACAGATTTCTGTTAATAATTTTTGCTTTCAAGTAAAAGAAGTTATATTTTTGTGGCTACATTTGTTAACGTATATAATTATTTTAAAATCAGTATTTTAATATTGGTAAATTACAGAAAATCATTACTTTTGTCAAAATAATTATTTATAGTATTTGAAAGAAAACCTAATAAATTGCGTTATTTTATAAACACTAATTTACATAGAGTAAATAAGTTTAAGATGAAAAACTAATGGAAGCAAAATTTTCACAAAGAGTAAAAAACGTATTAACATATAGTCGCGAAGAGGCAATTAGGCTTGGCAATGATTATATTGGGCTTGAACATTTATTGTTAGGAATTATCCGTGAAGGACAGGGAATGGCGGTTCAGATAATGTCTTATTTTAATATTGATTTAGAACACTTTAAAAAAGAGATTGAAATTTTCATTTCAACAACAAATATTTCTGAAAAAAAACCTGAAAACATTCCTCTTATAAAACAGGCTGAGAGAGTGTTAAAGATTACTTATCTTGAAGCAAAAGTTTTTCATAGTGATCTTATCGGGACAGAACATTTGTTACTAGCTATTTTAAAAGATGATAATAACCTGGTAACGAAATCATTTCACAAAAAAGGAATTGATTATGAATCGGTAAAAGATGAAGTTAAAGCTATAATTACCAGTAAGGATAATAGAGTAATTCCAAAGGATGAATTTCCAGAAGGAACAGCAGATGATTCAGAAGAAAAAGGAGGTATCTCAAAAGGATCGAAGAAATTATCAGATTCAAAATCAAAGACTCCTGTTCTCGATAACTTTGGTCGTAATATTACAAAAATGGCTGAAGAAGGGCGTCTTGACCCAATAGTTGGACGCGAAAAAGAACTTGAGAGAATAGCTCAGATTTTAAGTCGGCGGAAAAAAAATAATCCTATCCTTATCGGTGAGCCGGGTGTTGGTAAATCAGCTATAGCTGAGGGTTTGGCAACTAAGATTGTTGAAAGAAAAGTTTCAAGAGCTTTATTCAATAAAAAAATTGTAACTCTTGATCTTGCATCAGTTGTTGCAGGGACAAAATATAGGGGTCAATTCGAAGAAAGAATGAAAGCAGTTTTAAATGAGCTGGAAAAAAATCCTGATATAATTTTATTTATTGATGAATTACACACTATTGTTGGTGCAGGAAATGCTGCCGGCTCTCTTGATGCTTCAAATATGTTTAAACCTGCTCTTGCGCGGGGTGAGCTTCAATGCATTGGTGCAACAACACTTGATGAATACAGACAACATATTGAAAAAGATGGTGCTTTAGAGCGCCGTTTTCAAAAGATAATTGTTGAGCCAACTACTTCTGAAGAAACAGTTGAAATTCTTAATAATATTAAAGATAAATATGAGGATCATCATTTGGTTACATATACGTCGGAGGCTTTAAAAGCTTGTGTTCAGCTTACTAACAGATATATGAGCGACAGATATCTTCCTGATAAAGCTATTGATGCACTTGATGAAGCAGGTTCTAGAGTTCATATAAAAAATATTCATGTTCCTGTTAAAATTATAAATATTGAGAATAGCATTGAAGAAACAAAAAAACTAAAAACCAATGCAATAAGCAGCCAAAAATTTGAGGAAGCTGCACAATATCGTGATATTGAACGAAAATTGCAGGATAATCTTGAAACAGAAAAGAGCAAGTGGGAAGAAGAATCTATGATTCATAGAGAAGTTGTTAATGAGGAAAATGTTGCCGAAGTTGTTGCAATGATGACTGGTGTTCCAATACAAAGAATTGCTCAGAATGAAGGTGAGCGACTTTTAAACATGGAAAACGAACTTGAAGAATCTGTTATCGGGCAAAATGAAGCAATTAAAAAAATAACAAGAGCTATTCGCAGAAATCGTGCAGGATTAAAAGACCCGCAAAAACCTATAGGATCATTTATTTTCCTTGGACCAACCGGTGTTGGAAAAACTTATCTTGCTAAAGTTTTATCTAAATATTTGTTTGATACTGAAGAAGCTCTTATAAGAGTTGATATGAGTGAATATATGGAAAAATTTGCTGTTTCACGACTCGTTGGAGCACCTCCCGGATATGTTGGTTATGAAGAAGGTGGACAGCTTACCGAAAAAGTTAGGCGTAAGCCCTATTCTATAATTTTACTTGATGAAATTGAAAAAGCTCATCCCGATGTTTTTCATCTTTTACTACAAGTATTGGATGATGGAATTCTTACAGATAGTTTTGGAAGAAAAGTTGATTTTAAGAATACAATAATTATTATGACTTCTAATATTGGTTCAAGAGAATTAAAAGATTTCGGACAAGGTGTTGGATTCAGCACTTCTGCTAAAAAATCTTCAAAAGCAAATTATGCTCAGGGTGTTATTTCAAATGCTCTAAAAAAATCATTTGCTCCGGAATTTCTTAACAGAATTGATGATGTTGTTATTTTTGATTCACTTGAAAGAGAAGACATTCATAAAATTATTGATATTGAATTAAAACATTTATATGTTAGAATTAAAGAGCTAGGATACAATATTAGTATTACAAAAAAAGCAAAAGATTTTATTATTGATAAAGGCTGGGATGCACAATTTGGTGCAAGACCTTTAAAACGTGCTATTCAAAAACACATTGAAGATAATCTTGCCGAAGAAATTATAAAATCAAAACTTCAGGATGGAGATAACATTATCATTGATTTTATTAAAAAGGATAATGCAGTTAAAATTAAAATAAAGAAAAAAATTAAGGAAATAGAAAAATAGATTTTA
>CAYOKJ010000163.1:0-6247 GCA_964404485.1 uncultured Bacteroidales bacterium
AAATTTAATAGCCATACTTGAGAAAAATGCCAATCCCGAAAAGGCTGCTCCAATGAAAAAATACATGAAGGAAAAATTCGAGTATTTTGGAATTATGGCAGAACCACGAAAGGAATTATTTAAAAACTTTATCTCTGAAAATGGAATCCCCGAAGAAGAAAATCTCAGTAAAATTGTACACCAATGCTGGGAATGCCCTCAACGGGAAGTTCAATATTTTGGAATGGAATTAGTTAATAAACATATAAAAAAATCAGTAAAAGAAATAATTGAACTGCTCGAATTTATGATAATAACCAAATCGTGGTGGGATACAATTGATGGTATTGCCGCAAATTTTGTGGGAACACTTTTCAAAAGATTTCCGGAAATGATAATTCCTTATACCGAAAAATGGATGAATTCAGGTAATATTTGGCTTCAAAGAAGTGCAATTTTATTTCAACTCAAGTATAAAGAAAAAACCGATTCGAAATTATTATTCAAATATTCAAAACTGTTATCTGTATCAAAAGAATTTTTTATCAGAAAAGCAATTGGATGGGCACTTCGTGAATATTCAAAAACTAATCCTGAGGAAATAATTAAATTTGTTTCGGAAAATGAACTTTCTCCTTTGAGTAAAAGAGAAGCACTGAGAAAAATTAAAAAAAACTAAGCAAAACCAATATCTGATTCTTTTATTTTTATCCACGCATCATCATTTTTGGATATTTTTAATGCTTTTTTTGTATCTTTTCTACTCTTATTATACGATTTGTTTACCTTAACATAATGTGAAAAAGCAGCTTTGTGTCGTGAAAAAATAATAACAATTACACCAATTATCGGGGTAAGAAATAAACTGATAAGAAAAGTGTTAATAAAACCAATATATCTTTTTTTTCCCTCAAAAGAAAGCAAAAGCACAAGGAATAAATAAAAAGATAAAATTGAAATTATTAAATAATACATGGTTTAATTTATTTTAATCTTTAATTTACAAAGTTTGTGCCACTATTTATATCTCTTTGTATTCTTGTTTATTAAAAAACTTGTTCGATAAACTAAATAATTAAACCTCTGAAATCGGAGAGTGATCATATTTAAAATAATAAGAATAAATTTTCCCTCAATCTCAATTTCTTCTCACGTCAGGAGTAAATACTGTGCAATTTTTAACATTGCCTGAAAAATTTTGTTTTGAATAAAAAAAATTTAAATATACTTACTAAAACTGGGTTAATATTTATAATTTTCGAATATGAGAACTTGCTTTTTGTTGAAATTAATAATTGCAATAATAAAGATAACTACAGAAACTATAACTGGAATCATTTTAATACGAAAATCATAAATAGGATTTACTACAAATGCGATATAGAAAAAAAATAAAATCGTTCCTATTGTAGATGTCGTGCCTTTAAACCACAAATCAGAAGTTTTTTTCTCTTTTGGAAAATATAGGCTGATAAAAACAGAAGAAAGCATAAATGAAAAAAATAGAATAGAATAATTAAGTAAGTAATTTAGCTCAAAAACAATAAAAGCAGGTAGGCTTAAAACCAAGTCTATTAATGAAGAAATAAGTATTATTAACAAATTAATACCAACAATTTTGAAATCATTCAATACTAAATAAAGATTTTTATTTATTCTATAATTAAGTATATAAAAATTATTATGAAAATAAGTGAAAAGGAAAATCGGTGATAATACAATCATTAGTGCTAAGGGACTAATAAATATTTTACCAGTAATATTATAATATATGCTGAAGGTCAGAATAAAACCAATCTTAACTATAAAATAAAGGAAAAACAAGCTTTTATATTCATATAAACCATAAAATAAAACCCAACTAATACTCTTACCAACATTTCTCTTTTCAACAATCCTTTTTAATACAAAGTAATCATATCTGAATTTTTTGAATCGGGTAAAATATATAACAAGTTGAAATACCAATAACAATATCTGGATAAACAACAGAGAATGTGCTAAATACAAATATAAATGAGCTACAAAAATTAAGATTGTTAAAACAAATAGATTTACTGATTTTACGTTTATTTTCCAAATTAAATAATGTATAAAGAATTTTAAAACGGCAACATTGACTAACAGAAAAATTATTTCTAATATTTCTAAAAAACTAAAATCAAAAATTAGAAATAGCTCAATTAGAATTGTAAGGACAATTACATAAAGATAACGAAAAAACTCACTAAAAAGTGATATGCTAGCATTCTTAATATTAGAAACAGGATACAATTTGGACAAGAGTATAACATTAAACTTATACCTAAACAAAAAGTCGCTAATCAATACAATCATTATAGGGAAAACACTAATGTACAATCTAATATTGATATCGGGAAAAGACGGATCATCTGATATAAATTGAATTGCGTATAAATTAAAGAAAACAAATAATAAAATAAAAAAATAACCTACTAACTTAATTGGTTGATTTTTTATCTGATCTAATTTCAATTTTATAATAAACCCAAACATAATTTAATTATAAAGATATTATTTTATCGGAGTAATTGTTTATGAAATCTTTGTTGTGCGTAGCAACAATAATTGCTTTCTGTTCTTTTTTTAAAAATACCAGATAATCTTTAAGAATTGTTGAAAAATCAGCATCTAAACTATTAAATGGTTCATCTAAAACAATAACAACAGGATTGTGAATAAATATACCAAAAATCTCAGTAATTTTTCTGTATCCCGTAGAATATGTAGTAATGTATTTAGAAAATACTTCAGGTTTAATACCAAATTGATCAATTAAATTTTGAAGTCTATTTTTAAACTTAGCTTTAGGAATGTTATAAATCTTTCTAATAAAATTGAAATAATCAAATCCTGTTAAAGTTTCAATTATTAATTCATTATTTCCTGCATACCCAATATACTTTTTCGCTATTTTAAAGGGTAAATTATTATTATCTTTTACATACATAACATTGCCACAATCTTGCTGAACAAGACCAACAATAATTTTTAATAAAGTTGACTTGCCTGATGCGTTTTTTCCTGTAACTGTAACAATAGAAGAATCTTGTATTTTAAAATTCAAATCTTTAAATATTTATTTTCTTGAATAAGATTTTGAAATATTTTTAATAATTATTTTCATTTTTGTTGTTGTTGATAAAATCAGGCATGAAGTTTTATACAATTTAAATAATGTGCAAAAAATAAAACTTCATGCCGTAATTATGTTTTCCAAAATTAATTAAATTAATTTATCCATTGAACAAAAGCATCTATAGCAGATGATCCAAGAAAACCCGCTCCACCTCCAAAAAGTCCACCAATACAATCCACTCCAAGAACTTCCCACCAATTAACACGTCCTTTAGATGAATTGTTTTTAATATTCTTTGGAGTACCATCATTATTAAACCAATACTCAAAACTCGATTTTGCAACTGAAATATGTCTTGCCAGTAATTCTATTTCTGATGTTGATAAAATACTGGAAGCTTTTGAATGTACAGAATCTAAATAAGCATAATAATTAACTTGGCTAAATGGGGAGTCAATTCCTTTATAAGTATAAGTTAATATATCAATTAAGTATCCTTTAAATTCAATAGAAATGCTTATCTTCTTATTATTATATAAATAATTTATCCAAGATATTCCATCTTTGGAAGAAACTAAATATTTTAACTCAGAAGATAAGTTCTCAGATATATAACCTTTTGATTTAAAGAATTCCTTTTGTAAAACATTAATATCATAAAAAATTGAATCAATATTACAGGAGGAAGTATTATACCTTTCTATAATATAATCCAAACCCTCATTGTGAATTATTCCTACTGAATCACTTCCAATTTCAATAGATTTCAATAGATTATCAAAACTATTATCATTACTAATGATATTTTTATCTTTATTACGTTAAGTATATGAAAAGTAAGCGATTTCGAAAGACAAATCTTTCAACTTACAATAAAGTTCAAACAGGCTACAAACCCTGATTCTACTACTATTTCGCTTATTTTTTATATACATTGTTATGGGCTTTTTTTATTTTTCAGATGATAACCTAATCCAATACTTATTATATATCCAAATTCCCAGTTACCTGAACCAACAATACTTTTGTCAATATTGTGGAATGTAACTATCCCAACACCTATTTTTTGATATAGGAAGAACCTATTTGCAATCTTGGCTATTATTCCTAAACCGATATTATGTTCAAGTGCGATAGTTGGTCCAAAAAACTCCAAATATTGCTTATAGAGTACATCTCCATTTATATCGTAGTCATACGGAAGATACATAAGATTTCTAGTGTGAGAATTCGTAAATTGAAAATCATAAAATGCAAAGGGTTTTAACGATGAAGGTTTCAATATAAAATTATATTGATATCCAATGCTAAAACCAAAGTGCTCTTGCCAATCTGTTGCATAAAACCTTT
The DNA here is from genome assembly GCA_964404485.1 of uncultured Bacteroidales bacterium. Lineage (GTDB taxonomy): Bacteria > Bacteroidota > Bacteroidia > Bacteroidales > JAIORY01 > JAIORY01. The sequence continues at coordinate 4,430 of CAYOKJ010000163.1, forward strand.
TTCTAAATACATTGTTTTGATTGTCATGAACTATCTTATTAATATTATATTTTGCACCGAATAAAAAGGAGTGTTTTTTCAAATCCTTTTTCAGGGTCAGGCTTACGTTTCGTCCAATATCAATAGAATTAAACGAAGCAATTATGTCAAGTTGCGAAAATGCCGTTTGACCTATAACAACAAAAAGCAGGGTGAAAAGTATTTTTCTCATATACAACAAGTTATAAGCATGGAGCAAATTGCCCCATGCTATATTATGAACCTTCATTTATATTTCAACCCTCCATAACCTGAACTTTGATTTCCAGGAATTGTTCCAATATGCCCAACTTGCCATAATCCAGTTGAAACGTGTATAATATAGTTCCAAAGTTGAAGGTATCCATGCATACCATTCTCCATCATATTTTCGACGACCCACAAGATGAATAGTTGTGCCATTGGCAGTGGCCGAACCCAATGATTTATCAGACCTATTCCAATCTCTTTCATAAGTATTCCAAAAAACTCTATTTGTTGAATATGGTGTCCAGTTAGATGCGTGGTGAGACCATTTGTAAAGTAAATCACCAATATCGTCTCTATCAACTTTTGCTATTTCTTTCCAACCAGATGAACTGTAAATCCAATGTACAACTCCATTAGGAGCGATGCGATATGCTTGTACACAATACTCTGACTTCCCACCTGCCCACGACTCATATCCATATCCACTTTCAATGCTATATTCATATGAGGAGAAAGAAGTTGTTGTTTTAAGATTTCCATCAGGTGGCAATATCTTAACTGTATTCTTCTTTACATTTGGTGATGCATTGTCAAATAAGAATAAAGGATTTGTGGTTTTAAGCGAAGTTTCCTCACTAAGCAAAATTTCCTTTAAATCTCCATCTTTTGTGTAATACCACGCAATAATATTATCCTCAATGCTTTCATCGTTTCTACAATCAACCTCGATATTTGGTGAAATAATAGGTTGTTTTATAATATCAATATTATCAAGATTAGGAATAAAAATAGCAGGTACATATTTCTCAATTTCTGCTGTCTTTGGAAATTTAGGATTTGGATTAACTGGCTGATGAGTTAGGTTACTTGCTAATGAACTTAATGACAAACCTTTGCTAGACAATTTATTATTGATTGCTCTGTAATATTCAGGAGCAACTTTTTCTAATTCTAATAAATTTGCTGTCTGATTTTCTGATTTTTTAGCCAATTCAATTACTATATTATTGAAATTAGCATCTTTTATTAATTCCCTTGTTGCTAAACTTAATTCATAGAGATAATTGTTTATCTTCTCATCATCTCTGTCTTCTGGATTTATAAGAAGTTTCTCTATGTTTTGTTTATTTTCAAGAATTGGAATATTATCCAAACTATAATCAGAAACTTGAACAGATTTTAGTGTTTGGTTCATTGTATCGTCAGGTTCAAGAGACATTTCCTTATTGCAAGAACTCAATAGGAATATTGTAATTCCTACTAAACTTAAATATTTAATTTTATTAATTTTATACATATTTTAAATTTATAATTAATTTAATTTTCGCTTACTCTTTCGATTTTTAGCACTTTTTTCGGTTACTCTCTTTTTTTATGTCGATTTTCGCTTTCACATTCTCGACGGGTGGTCAGCCCTTTTTAAACCGCTATTTTTTTTTAAATTGCCCATAACAACCAAATAATATGATTGAAGTCAAAAAAATAATTAAAAAGTTTTTCATTTTTCAAAATTTTATTAATTATACAATCTCCTATTTTTCTTACACGACCAGTAAAACAAACCGTGCAGACTTTGGCAAAGTCTGAATA
>CAYOKJ010000164.1:0-6215 GCA_964404485.1 uncultured Bacteroidales bacterium
CTCAATTTTAGCACATGCACACAATCGATATATAAAAGAACTATAGTTAATTAATCTAGGTTTAAAAATGTAAATATAGTAAAAAAAAAATAGTCAAGTAATAATATTTTTAAAAAAAAAAGTAATTTTGGGTGAATTGGAATTTATTATAAAGTTTACAGCTGCATATTGTTTTAAAATTCAAATTACAACCTAGGTTTAACTTATTAATAATTACATTAATTGATAATTAATTTGCTTTCTTTAATAAAGTTATACCAATTGTTTATTAAAATGAGCTGAAAGCAATTTTGATATTTACAATGGTTAATGCCGAAACATATTCAAAGCACTTTTAAGAATGAAATGAATTAAAAGCGCATTTTGAATAGTATTCGGTATTATTGAGGTGTTCAATTAGTTAATTATTTTTTTAGAAACCTGACAGGTTTGAGGAATATTTTTTAAAAAAGATGAAAATTGTAAAATGTTTTTATTGTTTTCTTTTTTTCTCATATTTGTAATTTACTGTAACTGATTATTTCATGTTTTGTTGTATCTTTGCAAACCAAGAATATTATTGGGACGATCTTTGAAACAAAAAGAATTTTCCTCACCTCCTTTAACCCATTTTTATTGTTGTAGGTTTTAAATGGGAGTTTCTTTTTTGAAATCAGGGGGTGGGGATTTTTACATATTTCAATTCGGGGCTGACCGGTTTTGACAGCAAGGAAGGGGAATTGTAAGCATGCCGAGCATTGTATTTTTGGCTCGTCCCGCAAGGGTACCTTTTGGTAAAAACTAATGTACAACAGCCAATAACTGGCGACGATTATAATTATTCGTTAGCAGCGTAAACAACAGTTTACGTCCCTAACTGTTCCCCGGAGAGCTTTTCCCGTCAGCGCTTCGGCAGGAGCATCGCAAATGCCGGGATAGTCATTGCAGAACTTCGATGTAATGGTGAAATTAAAGAAGATAAGGAATTAACAGGTTGGCTTTTTACCAGTTGATTTCCGACAATTAACAAAAAGCTACGCATGTAGAAAGCACTTTTGCTGCTTGTTTGGACGAGGGTTCGACTCCCTCCAGCTCCACAATATTAATCCGCTTAGGCGGATTTTTTTGTTTTATATCGCCAGTATTATTTTTTGTTTTATCAAAACAGAAAAATAATTCAAAAATTAAATAGGGTAAAATCGATCTTAATCATCATAATAGTACAATCAAATATTATTTTAAAATTTATTCACATAAATCAAATAATTATGAAAACAATAACAAATAGTGCTATTAAAATAATGATAATGGCTTTAATTATCTTTATTAGCACATCGGCAACATCAAATACTATTCTTAATGAAAAAGATGGTAAAGAAATAAAAGGTGATAATTTATCTTACAATACATATCACGGAAAATTACTTGATAAAAAAACTAAAGAACCTTTGGTTTTTGCAGCAATAGAAGTTGAAGGAGAAAATACAGCAACTATTTCTAATTCTGAGGGTGAATTTACATTAAAGATCAGCAAAAAAAGCAAAGCTAAAAACATTATTGTTTCACATATAGGATACAATAATCTTATATATCCAATTAATGAACTTGCACATAAAAAAAATATTCTTTATCTTAAAGAAGCGATAATTTCTTTAAATGAAGTTCTTATTACACCGGAATACCCCGAAATGATTGTTAGAAAAATGTTAAACAACATTAAAAACAATTATCCACAAATGCCAAATAACATGACGGCTTTTTATCGTGAAAACATTAAAAAAGGAAGATCTCATGTCTCTTTGTCTGAAGCTATAGTCAACATCTACAAACCACCATATAAAGGATTCATCAAAGATCAAATACATATTCAAAAAGGAAGAAAAGGTGTAAATGTTAGAAAAATGGATACATTAATTTTTAAACTTCAGGGAGGCCCGAAAACAACTTTATTGCTTGATGTAATAAAAAACCAAAACATTCTTATTTCGTCTGAAACAATTAACAATTATACTTTTGAGATAACTAATGAAATAAAAATTGACAACAGATTAAATTACATTATTGAGTTTAATCAAAAGAATGTATCAAAAAACCCTCAATATTACGGAAGACTTTTTGTTGACACAGAAACTCTGGCATTAACAGCTGCTGACTTTAGCCTCAATCTTGACAATCCAAAAAAAGCATCCGATTTATTTGTACGCAAAATTCCTATGGGTGTAAAAGTTACTCCGGTTATTGCGAAATATTCAGTTCGCTATAAAGAGCAAAATGGCAAATGGTATTTCAGCTATGCAAAAGGAGAAGTGAAATTTAAGGTTAAATGGAAAAGAAAACTTCTTGCAAATTATTATACAACAACTTCGGAAATTGCAATAACTGACAGAAATGATAATAATGTTGTAAAATTTAAAGCTAGAGACAGATTTAAATCATCAGATATTTTTTCAGAATCAGTAAATGCTTTTTATAACAAAGATTATTGGGGAGAATATAATTACATCGAACCTGATCAATCAATAGAAATAGCTATTCGAAAGTTTAATAAATTATTAAAAAGCAATAAATAATTTACTTGGGAAAAATATTTCGAATAGCACTGGAGGGAATCCCGGAGGATGTTCTACAAAAAAAGTAAAACATCCTTTCCCTCTGACTATTTTTCGTATCTTGGGAAAAACGTTGATAAGGTGAATAACAAAGAAGCAGAGAGAATAAATAAAATAAAAAATGGTAACATTAAAGAATTTGAGTTCTTTTTCAGAGAGCTTTATGAACCTTTGTTAAGATACGCAAACTCAATTACAAATAATGAAAACGACTCTGAAGAAATTGTACAGGAAATATTTTTAAACTTATGGAAAAACAGGAAAAGTATAAAAATAACAAGCTCGCTTTCGGCTTATCTTTATCGTTCTGTTTACAATAATTGTCTTCAGCAAATAAAAAGAAATAAACTAAATACAAAATATCAACAATATGCTATGTCTCAAATTAATCAACCCATAGAACCCATTGAAGAATTAAGATATAACGAACTGAACAAAAAGGTTTTTGAAGTTTTAAATGAACTACCTGAAAATTGTCAGACAATATTTAAACTCAGTCGTTTTCATGGATTAAAATACAGAGAAATAGCAAAAAAATTATCAATTTCAATTAAAACAGTAGAAGCAAATATGAATAAAGCATTAAAGCATTTTCGGGAAAACATGAGAGATTATGTTGTGAATTAGTGGCTCTAAATAAATACAAACAGATGCATGATGCTCATAAATAAAAGTAAAAAAAGTGATGAAGTGGTGGAAAAATTTGCAAAATGAGAAACAAAGAAAAATGAATGAAAATAATCTAACATATTATTGGGAAAAAATTACCAGGTACTTCTCCAGAGAGGCGAACAAAGAAGAAACTCGCTCAATTGAAAACTGGGCAAAAAAATATGATAAAGAAGAATTATTGAATAAAATGAAGAAAGATATTAAAAGAATTGATTCAACAAAACACATGTTTAACGAAAAAACCGATAACGCATGGAATGAATTATTTTCAAAAATTAATGAAGAAGAACAAGCTCAGGGATTTTCAATTAACAGAAAAATTAACTTCAACTTTGCTTTTAAAATTGCTGCCGGAATAATTATTCTTTTAGGTTTTGTTTGGGGAATAACGCAGATTATTAAGCCTGCTGAACAAATAGCTCTAACAAAGTTCAATCAATCAAAAGTTGTTTTGGCAGATGGCTCTGTTATTCATTTAAATGCCAACAGCGAGTTAAAATATCCAAAATCATTCAACAAAAAAATTAGAAAAGTAAAATTAATAGGAGAAGCATTTTTTGAAGTTGCAGGAAATCATGGCAAAGCATTTATTATTGAAACCGGAAATGCAGAAATCAAAGTTCTTGGTACATCGTTTAATGTGCTTGCTCCCAAAAATAATGAGTTTGTTGAAGTGTTAGTAGAAAGCGGAAGCGTTAGTTTTTCTTCAAGACAAAATGAAAATAATATTGTTTTGAAAAAAGGTGATTTCGCCAGACTGGATGAAAATAAAATTCAAAAACTAATTCTTGAGGATTATAATTATTTATCGTGGAAAACAAAAATACTCGACTTTAGAAATAAAAAGCTAGAAGATGTTATCTTTATCTTGAATCGAACTTATTTGGCAAATATTAAATTTGATTCTGATTTAATAAAAGAATTACGCTTAACATCAAAATACGATAACATTGATTTAGATACAATTATTAAATCTATTTGCCTTACTTTTGATTTAAAATCTGAAAAGACAAATGATGGAATATTTTTAACAAGTTCAAACAAGTAAAATACATTTTGAGAAAAGCAATTTTATTTGGTTTATTATTATTTGGTATTTTATCTTTTAATGTAAAAGCCCAGGAAAATCAATTATTTCAGCTAACATCAATAAAATTTAATAATATTTCGCTTGACTCGGCTTTACATATTTTAGAAGATAAAGTTGATTTAAACTTTACTTATAATTCTGATTTTGCAAATTCTCAAAAGAAAATAAATTCTAAATTTAATTATACTCCCTTAAGTATTATTCTCGATAGTCTTTTCAATAATCCATGTCTTAATTATAAAATTGTTGACGAGCAATTAGTTATTTATAATAACAGAGATTTTGTTAACGAAGCCTCCCCTACTTCTATCATCACAAAAACAATAAAAGGGAAAATTATTGATAATAAAAGTGGTGAAATATTATCATTTTCAACAATAGGAATTTTGAATAAAAACATCGGCACAATAAGTAATAACGATGGTTTTTTTATTTTAAAAATTCCACAAAAATATTTTGACGACAGCATAGCAATAAGCCATATCGGATATTGGAAATATGTAATTCCGATAAGCAAAATTAGTAATGATACTGTTTACAGGATGGAGCAACGATCAATTTCCTTACCGGAGATAGTTATCAGAAATTCTTCCTCCGATTATCTCTTAAGAAAAGCCATTCAAAATATAAAAACGAATTATATTTCTGATCCATTTATTATTCGTGCTTTTTATCGCGAAATAATAAAAAAAGATCACAAATACATGTTATATAACGAAGGAATTCTGGATTTGTATAAACGCCCATCCAGACCTACAATTTACCAAGATCAAATAAGATTATTAAAGCAAAGAAAATTTACAAATATTCATCCTCAGGATACAGTCTTATTTAAATTAAAAGGTGGATTAAAAACTAGTTTACAATTAGACATTACAAGAAACTCATTAGAATTTATCGAGCCGGACTTTATGGATCTGTATAAATACAAAACCCGTGACATGCTAATTATTGATGGCCGGCTTGCATATTTAATTGATTTTTCACCAAGATCGCAAAAGACAATTCCAGCTTTTGAAGGGGAAATATACATTGATGCCAATTCCCTTTCTTTTATTAAAATCGTATTCGAATACACCAAAAAATCCATCAAAAACTTCAAAAGTTCATTTGTTTTAAAAACAAGCAAGAAATTAAAAGCAATTCCAAAAAAAATCAAGTATGATATTTCATACAAAGAATCGGGTGGTAAATATTACATAAATCATATACAAGGAAATTTAAAATTCAGAGTTAAGAAACGAGGTAAACTTTTGTCATCAACTTACGAAACTATTTTCGAAATGGTAACAACAGACATTAATAATACAAATCCGGGTAGATTTTCTTCAACAGAAACATTAAAATCGAATAAAATTTTTAGTGAACAAAATTCAAATTATTCTATTGATTTTTGGCAGAATAATAATTTTATTTATCCGGAAGAAAATCTTATAAAAGCGCTGGAAAGGTTCAACAAAGAAGAATTAGAAATAAAAAATAAATAACTAATGATTGATACGCACGGCCGTGCGTATCAAATGCAATAACCATAAAAATTTTTATCTTAAGTAACCCCCACCCCTTTGTTGATAGATGGTTATAAAGTTTTCTATTGAGCGATCGTATCCTGCTTCAACATCATTGGGAAAATAGCAGGCAGGCAATTCACCCATACCTCTGTGGTAGCTTATACATTTACAACAAATTCCTTTTTTTGAACAGGGATACGTGCAATTACAGTTTTGTTTGTTTTGTTCAATATTGCAAGTTTTCATGTGTGTGTTTATTGATTTAATATTAACCTGAGTTCAATTATAAACTAATTGATTTTGTGTAACTTATGTCAACATGTGTTTTTTTCTTTGTGATTCTTCGTGTCTTTG
>CAYOKJ010000165.1:0-6154 GCA_964404485.1 uncultured Bacteroidales bacterium
CAATCCTTCAATAAAAAAAATTTAATTGTTTCATTTTGGAGTAATAGTAAAACAGATGAAAATTCTAATAACAGCTCTGAAAAAGATGGAATAAAAGAAGTTTTTCATATTACCAAAGCATTACTTGAATTGTCAACTGATAGCATTTTTATAATGCAAAATGGGATAATCCAGTATGTCAATTCTAATTTACTAAAAGTTTCAGGTTATAAATTATCAGAACTTGTTGGAGTAAAATTTACAGAATTTGTTTCTCCAAAGGAAATGAAAAAAGTTAATTTGCTTTACAAAACACGAGAAAGTGGAGATAATTCACCTACCATATATGAATCGGTTGCTAAGCTTAGGAATGGAAATTCTATTGATGTTGATGTTTCGGTTTTCGGTATAATATTTAACGGAAAGCCTTCGTACCAAGTATCTCTAAAAGATATTACAAAGCGAAAAATAGCTGAAAGGAAGTATCAGAATACTATTGATTTTTCCCCTATTGGTTTTTATCAAACTTCCAGAGATGGAAACTTTATTCTTGCCAACAATGCAATGGCAAATATTTTAGGTTTTGGAAACAAAGAGGATTTAATCTCAAAGAATATTTCAGAGTTTTATTATTCGACTGAAGAAAGAGAAAAGTTAATTGAAAAATACGATACAGCAACAAAGTCAGAGGCTATAAATATAGAAATAAAATTCAGAAAAAAGGATGGAAGTCCAATTTGGGTTCTAATGACTACCAGGGCAATAAAAGATGAGAATCAAAATACTATTAACTATGATGGATTTATAATTGATATTTCCGAACGTAAAAAGAAAGAAAACATACAGAAACTATTGCTCAATATTTCAAAAAAATCTTTTGCGAATATTAGCTTAGAAGAATATCTGGAATTAATTCACAACGAATTAAAACAGATAATGAAAGCAGACAATTTTTACGTAGCAATGTATAATAAGTCTAACGATAAATATTTTTTTCCCTACTACATTGATTTGTTAGAAGATTATAATACTGATTCTTCCGTTTATTTACATAACACTTTAACCGATATCGTTAGAAAATCAAAAAAAGGCTTGTTTGTAACTGAAGAAATTGAGAAAGAATTACATAAAAAATATCAAATAGATGTATTAGGCGAACCATCGAATGTTTGGTTAGGTGTTCCTTTAATTGATTCTACAAATGATGAAGCAATTGGAGTACTTGCGCTTCAGGATTATAAAGATGAAAAAGCTTATGATGAGAATGACTTGCAAACGCTGGAAATAATCGCCAGCAACGCAGGATTTTTTATTGAAAGGGTAAAATATCAAGAAAAACTGAGATTAGCTAAAATTTCTGCAGAAGAAGGAGAGAAAAGATACAAATCTCTTTTTTACGACAATAAATCGGTAATGATTTTAATAGATCCTAAAACAGGTAATATTGTTGATGCCAACAAATCGGCATGTGATTTTTATGGTTATTCATACAAACAGTTAACTGCGCTTAGAATCCAACAAATAAGTACTCTTCTAGAAGAAGAAGTTAAAGATGAAATCCAAAAAACTCTAAATGAAGTACTACAACATTTTAATTTTAAGCATAAACTTGCCAATGGCGAAATTAAAGATGTAGAAGTCTATAGTGGTAAGGTAACAATTTCAGGAAATGATTTGTTATATTCTATTGTTCACGATGTTAGCAAACGTAAATTAGCTGAAGAAAAAGTGTTAAAGCTAAGTACATCAATTGAACAAAGCCCGATAAGTGTAGTTATAACCGATTTAAATGGTGTAATTGAATATGTAAATCCATATTATTCGGAATTATCCGGATATGATTTAAATGAACTTGTAGGTAATAACTCAAATATTTTAAATTCCGGTATTCAAAGCAAAATATTTTACAAAGAGCTTTGGGATACAATTTTAGCGGGAAATAAATGGCAAGGCAAAATGTGTAATAAGAAGAAAAATGGAGAAATTTTTTGGGAGAGTGCAATTATTTCGCCTATAAAAAATAAAGATGGAAAAATAATAAATTTTGTTGGAATTAAAGAAGATATTACTGAAAAAATAGAAATTGAGAAAAAACTTAAGTTTTTGGCTGACTCTCTTGAACAAGTTGGCGAATGTGTTTCTATAACCGATAAACATGACATTCTTTTATACATAAATAACTCTTTTTGTAAAACCTACGGATATACAAAAGATGAATTAATTGGCAAACATATCAGTATTGTGCAACCCACTGAAATAAAACAAACTCAAGTAAAGGAAATTTTTCCAAAAACAGCAAAAGGTGGCTGGAAAGGAGAACTAATAAATAAAAGAAAAGATGGTTCTTTGTTACCTATTTATCTCTCAACTTCTGTAATAGAAGATGATAAACATAATCAAATTGCATTTATTGGAATTGCAATGGATATAACAGAAATGAAGAAAAACAGTAACGAACTAATTGCTGCAAAAGAAAAAGCGGAAGAGAGCGACCGTTTAAAATCTGCGTTTCTTGCTAATATGAGCCACGAAATAAGAACACCAATGAACGGAATTCTTGGGTTTACAAACTTGCTTTTAGAACCTGATTTAAGCGATGATACAAAAGAAGCATATATCCAAATTATTCATCAAAGTGGAGACCGTATGTTAAATACTGTAACCGATATAGTCGAAATCTCCAAAATTGAAGCTAAAATAGTCGAAGTTAAAAACTCAATAATTAATGTAAATGAAAGTTTAGACAGCATTTTAAACTTTTTCCAACCACAAGCTCAAGATAAAAGATTAATTCTTAGTTTCGATAAGAAAACTTCAAAAACAAACCTTAACATTAATATCGATAAACGTAAGTTTGAATCTATACTTACAAATATTATTAAAAATTCTATTAAATATACTTACAAGGGAAAGATAACAGTTAGTTATAATATTAATATTGGTTATATTGAATTTTGTATTAAAGACACTGGGATAGGTGTTCCTGAAAATCGGCAGCATGCTATTTTTAACCGTTTTGTACAGGCTGATATATCTGACACCAGAGCTTTTGAAGGTTCCGGTCTTGGACTTGCCATAGCTAAATCTTATGTAGAAATGCTGGGTGGTAAGATTTGGGTTGAATCAGTTGAAGGAGTAGGTTCAAGTTTCTTTTTTACTATTCCGACTTTAGCTGAAACAAAAGAAACCTTGTTTAAATTAAAAACTGAAAATAATAATACTGATATAAATCTTTTAAGTCACATTAAACTCCTAATTGTTGAGGATGATGAAGCTTCTGCATTATTCTTAAAAACAATATTGAAAAATATTGTTGAAAAAATTATTCTTGTTCAAACAGGAGAACAAGCTATTGAACAATGTAAGACAAATGTCGATTTTGATATGATTTTAATGGATATAAAAATGTCGGGAATTGACGGTTTTGAAACTACCAGAAGAATTAGAAAATTTAATAAAGAAATCATAATTATTGCTCAAACAGCTTATGCTATGCAGGGAGACAGAGAAAAAGCAATTTCTTCCGGTTGCAACGACTATATCTCAAAACCAATAAGGAAAAATGTGCTTTTGAAAAAATTTGGACAAAACCTTAAGCCGAATAAGTAAATGTGAATTTATTGGTCTTCGTATTACGCTTTTTTTATTCATAAGCTTTGATTTAACTCAATACTAATAAATATGCACGATTCAGAAAGTTTGAGTCTGAATTCTGTCTATTAAGCCCATTTATTAATTTAAATTTTTCATTCTATTTCCCGCAAAAATTAGTTTTTCTTTTTAACAATTATAAATATTAATGATATTTTTGCCATGAAGAAAAAACAAAAAAATGAAGATTATAGGATTAATAGGAGGAATGAGCTGGGAATCCTCAATTGTGTATTACGAGCTGATAAATAAAAAAGTAAATGAAACTCTTGGAGGATTTCATTCATGCAAAAGTATAATGTACACTGTAGATTTCGACAAGATTGTTAAACTTCAACATGAAAACAAATGGGAAGAATTAGATGTAATAATGGCTGATTGTGCTAAACAATTGGAAAAAGCCGGAGCAGATATTATTGTTTTATGCACAAACACAATGCATTTATGCAGCAAGGCAATAGTTGAAAGTATTTCTATACCTTTTCTTCATATTGCCGAAGCAACAGGATTGGAAATCACAAAACAAAACATTAAAAAAATTGCACTTTTAGGTACTAAGTTTACAATGGAAAAAGATTTCTATAAAGAAGTTCTTTCTGAAAAATTTGGGATTGAAGTTATTATTCCTGATGCAGATGAAAGAGAAAAAGTACATCAAATAATTTATGGAGAACTAGTTCACGGTAATATAAAAGACGAATCAAGGGAAGTGTTTAAAACAATTATCGGTAATCTCGAAAAAGGTGGTGCTGAAGGAATAATACTGGGTTGCACGGAAATTCCACTTTTAATTTCAGATTCAGATGTAAATATTCCAACTTTTGATACTACAAAAATTCATGCTGAAAAAGCTGTTGAGTGGATATTAAAAGATTAATGAATTTATTTTTTTTTAGTAAAAAATTATGATGATTGCAGGTTTGTTTTTTTATCTGTTTTATAAGACCAGATCATCAGAAGAATTCCTAAAAACACAACAAACATAGCCAAGCCAAAAGTAAAAGTAAAACCAAATAATTCATAAAATAGCACTCCAAGTAAAGGTGCAAAAATTGATCTTACTCCTGTTAAAGATAAATGTATCGATTGATAAGTTCCTGCTTCCGAGGGCTTGCAAAAATATGCTGAGCCAATATTCCATAATAAAACCATTGTAGCTGCAAAAACTCCATTAAACAGAATGTAAAATATTAATGTATAATAAAGCTGAATATTATATATTTCAGTAAAATACGGAAAATATTGTGTCATCATCAAAAAGAAAACATACAACAAAAGTGAAGAAAAAGTAATAACCGCAAATTTCCTGGGGTCAATTTTTCCTAGTATTCTTCCAGCAAAAGGCAAAATTAAAATTGCAAGAATATTATAAGCATTTCTGTAAAAAGCAACACTGGAATAATTAAGATCAAGTGCTTCGTAGAAATAAATATTTACAACAGTATAAGTAGTCATAAATGCAAATCCATAAAACATAAACCCAATCTCAAAATGCCTATAACCAACATTTTTCTTTAAGATGTTTAGCATTGTTCCGGCAGAATTACGTACTGACTTTATTAATGACAATTTTGGTAAAACAATATTCTCATCAGGGTATTCTATTTTAGATAAAACAAATACTGAAATCATTCCTAAAACAGAAATTACAGGTAATACATAAACGAAATTATAATTGTTTGCATCTAAAATTAAACCATAAGCAAAAGTAGAAAACAGTAATACAATTTTATTTACTGTAGTAGAATAACTATAAAGTTTTCCAAAATTGTATAATCGATAGTTCGATTTAAGGAAAAAATTTATAGTAGGATAAATAGTAATATTTCCAAAATAATAAACAAAAAATACAAACAAGAAAACATAATGATAAACAGAATTTCCAGAAATTGCTTGTTCGTTTTGTGGAAAAAACAGAAGTATTAAAAGAGGTGCCCTGGTAAAAATTCCAACTATCCTTAAAAATTTCTTTCTGTTTTTTACTCTTTGCAGATATTCGTTAAAAAAAATAAGAAAAACAAATACTATTACAGAAAACTGAAAAAGAAAACTCATTTGGTAATTTGAGCCATGCAAACTCTTTAAAAACACAAATTCGTTTAGAGCAATAACACCAAGGATTACACCCTCAATAGAATTATAAAGAGTGTGAAGCTTAAAAGTTTTAGCTTCTTTTGCCGTTAAGTCTTTAAACCTGAATTTCATACTTAAAAGAAAAACTTTGAATATTAAATCTATTTAGCAATTAAAGAAAAACCAGGTTAAATAACAAAAATATTAATCCTTAATTATTTCTTTTTTGCTGAGATATCTAATTTAATCTTTGCATTTTCTAGCATAACACTTCGCTCTGAACCGATGTTCCATTTTGACCCTTTAAAATCCATTTCAGAGCTTGATAATTCACAAGCACCTTTATTAAAAATAAGTTTTACGGGCAAATCAATTTCTTTACTAACATTTTTAACTTGAAAAATGGCAGTAAGCATATGAGTTGGTTTAAACCCAAATAATGGCTTTCTTC
>CAYOKJ010000166.1:0-6144 GCA_964404485.1 uncultured Bacteroidales bacterium
CTGTAGTAAGAACAAAGCTTTTCTCCATCCCCAATGGGGAGGGTCGGGGTGGGGTGCTTATATTTTCAACAAAAACGGATGATAGTCTCCTTTGATGCCAATGGGTTCTGCATTTCTTATTTGGTGAACTGTTTCTATAGATTTTCGGGATTCTTCAATACGAAAACCATTTCCCTGAAGTATTTCCTGATAACTTTTTGTATGTAAATCGGTAAAACCACCACTAAACTCAATTTCTTCATTTCCAACTTTTATCGATCGAAATGTCCTTTGTCCTTGTGTGGCTAATTCTGCCGGAATAAATTTAGGGTCTAAACTCATAAACCATCGTACTCTTGCCTTGTCGGTTTGCAAAAATCCTGCAGCAGTATTTGGTTTTGAATAATGAATGATATTTTCTTTTACTTTCCCAAAGATATTTGTTATCATATCAAAAAAATGAACACCAATATTTGTTGCTACACCACCTGATTTTTCAATATTTCCTTTCCACGACATAAAATACCAATGTCCACGACTTGTAATATACGACAGGTCTATATCATAAACCATATCTTTTGGGCTATTATCAATTTTTTCTTTTAATTTTATTATTGCCGGATGTAATCTTAATTGAAGAATATTGTAAATATTTTTTCCGCTTTCTTGTTCTATTTCCTTAAGAGCATCAATATTCCATGGATTAAGCACTAAAGGTTTTTCACAAATGGCATGAGCATCATTTCGAAGAGCTAAACGAATGTGCGCATCATGAAGATAATTAGGAGAACAGATACTTACATAATCAATTTTTCTTTTGCCCTGCCTTCTTAGTTTATCCAAATGACGATCAAACCTCTCGCTTTCAGTAAAGAAATCTGCTTCTGGGAAATAGCTGTCAATAATTCCAACACTGTCAAATTTATCAAGAGCGGCTACAAGGTTATTATTAGTATCTTTTATAGCCTTCATGTGACGTGGAGCGATGTAACCGGCTGCACCTATGAGTGCGAAGTTTTTTGTTGGATGATTATGCATTATTCGCTTTTTGTTACTTGTTACTAGTTATTTGTTGTCAGTTGTCAGTTATCGGTTATCGGTTTGTTTTCCAGTTTTTTCTTACATATTCAATAAATGCAAAAATTTGTTTTCCCAGATCATCAGATTTCTTAAAAAAATCTTTATCTTCATCCAAATTATACAAGTTATTTATCATTTCAATATGAGATTGTGTTTCAAGACACGAAGCATATGCATAAGTTAAAAACTTGATAAATTCATTTTTATAGATTTTTCTATCATATCCTTCAATAATATTACTTCTGATGCTTTGTGAAGATCTTCTTATTTGAGAACCTAATTCATAAATTTCATATTTAGGTATTCTTAAAGATAATTGATGCATTTTAATCGCTAAATCAAAAGTATCATTATAAATATTTAAATCTCTATAGCTTTTCAATTTAATATTACTTTATTGGAGATATTTTATTTTTTTCTGAGGAACACAAGAAGAAAAAATAATAGCAACAATAAGTAAAATCAAAGGTGTTTTTAGTAAGATCAAATAAAGTTTTTTCATACGAATTTCATAGTTTATTAGATAATATGTTTATTTTATAGGATAAACAAAAGTAATACAAAAGTAAATTTTTTTTAAAAACTATTGAGATTTTTTTAAAATTGTTCAGTTTTTTCACTCAAAATGTGTCAAGTTATTACAGGGTAGTGGTTTTATGAAATTTGTTGGAAATAGAAATGATTTATGGTAATTGGTTGTAATTTATGGTAATTGGTTGTAATTGATTGTAATTGGTTGTAATTTATGGTAATTTATGGTGCTGATTTTGTTTTTGCAGAATTGTTGCAGATTCAGTCATTTCGAATGAAAGGAGAAATCTGGTCAAATAATATTTTAATAAATTTAGAAAAACAGATTTCTCCCTTTGGTCGAAATGACCTCTTTTCTAACTGTATTTCAAATAACCGATAAGCAATAACAATAAATTACGTTTTAGAAAATTACCACAAATTACGCATAGCCAGTTACCACAAATTACGCACTGCAAATTACAATCAATTACATATAACAAATTACCAAAAATTACATCTCAGTAAAGCTATCTACCAACACTCTCTCCAATCAATGTTGCAGTTGTGCATTTGGTAATTTTAATTTTTACATAATCTCCGGGTTTAAAGTTTTCTTTTGGGAATACACAGACTTTGTTTTCGCTGTTTCTTCCAAAAAGTTGTTGATCCGATTTTTTTGAAACTCCCTCAACTAAAACATTAAAAACTTTTCCAACATCAATTAAATTACTTTTGTGAGAAAGACTTTGTTGAATGTCAATAATTTCTTTTAAGCGGCGGCTTTTGGTTTCTTCCGGAACGTCATCCTTAAATCTTTTTGCTGCCATAGTTCCAGAACGTTCAGAATATTTAAACATAAAAGCATAATAATATTCAACTTCTTTCATTATTGAAAGTGTTTCCTGATGATCTTCTTCTGATTCTGTGCAGAAACCACTTATAATATCTGTAGAAATTGTACAACCCGGAATATTTTTTTTTATAGCTTCTATTCGATTCATATACCATTCGCGGGTATATTTTCTGTTCATCAGCTTAAGAATTTTTGTGCTTCCCGATTGAACGGGTAAATGAATAGAATTACAAATATTATTATATTTTGCAATTATTTCAAGCAACTCATTAGAAATATCCTTTGGGTGTGAAGTAGCAAATCTGACTCTTAACAAAGGATTTACCAAGGCGACTTTTTCAAGTAATCCTGCAAAATTCAATTTATCATCATTTGTCCATTTATAAGAATTTACATTTTGCCCGAGTAAAGTAACCTCCCGATAACCGTCGTTAAAAAGCTGTTGTGCTTCATTGATTATACTTTTCGGATCACGACTTCTTTCTTTTCCTCTTGTGTACGGAACAACGCAGTAAGAGCAAAAATTCTGACAACCACGCATAATAGAAATAAAAGCAGTAACACCATTAGTGCTTATCCTTACAGGTTTAATATTTGCATAAGTTTCTTCTTCCGAAAGGATTACATTTGCTGCTTTTTGTCCTGATTCTACAGTTTCTATTAATTTTGGAAGATCGCGATATGAATCCGGACCGGCAATAAGATCAACAATAACTTCTTCTTCTAATAATTTTTCTTTCAATCGCTCAGCCATACAACCTAAAATCCCAATTTTAAGGTTTGGATTTTTTCTTTTTTGAGCATTAAGTTCTTTTAATTTTTTTCTTACTCTTTGTTCGGCATTGTCTCTGATTGAGCAAGTGTTAATAAAAATAGTGTCTGCATTAGAAATATCTTCAGTAATCCGGTAATCGTTTTCCAGCATAATTGAGCTAACGATTTCACTGTCTGAGAAATTCATTTGACAACCATAGGTTTCTATATAGAGATTTTTGTTTCTAGTCATTTTGAAATTTTTTGCAAAGTTATATTTTTTTGTTGGTTGATGTGATTGGGTGTGAATGATGATTAAAATAATTGTTAGTTCATTTATAGTGCTTATTTTGTTTTGCAGAATTGTGGCAGATTCAGTCATTTCGACCAACGGGAGAAATGACCGCTTTTCTGTCTGTATGGCAAATAACCGATAAGCAGTAACAATAAATTACGCTTTAGCAAATTACCACAAATTACGCATAGCCAATTACCATAAATTACGCACTGCAAATTACAATCAATTACGTGTAACAAATTACCACAAATTACGTGCAATAAATCACCTTTTCAGGGATGATAAAAAACATTTTTTTTAAAATCACTTTTATTATTCATTTATAATGTTATAAATTTGCAGCGGCAAAAATCTCATGGATCTTCAAAAAAAATAAGTATTAAACTATGACAAAAAATTTGGTAATTGTTGAGTCCCCTGCAAAAGCTAAAACTATTGAGAAGTTTTTAGGAAAAGATTTCACTGTTAAATCAAGCTTTGGACATGTAATGGATCTTTCGAAAAAAAACCTCGGTGTAGATATTGAAAATGGATTTATTCCAAATTATGAAATTTCTATTGATAAAAAGAAAATTGTTTCTGAGTTAAAGAAGTTAGCAAAAAATGCTGAAATGGTTTGGCTTGCTTCGGATGAAGACCGTGAAGGAGAGGCTATTTCATGGCATCTTTTTAATGCTTTAAATCTTGATGAAAGCAAAACAAAAAGAATTGTTTTTCATGAAATTACAAAAACAGCAATTGTTAAAGCTATTGAAAATCCACGTGGAATAGACAAAAAATTAGTAGATGCTCAGCAGGCGAGACGTGTGCTGGATCGTTTGGTTGGATTTGAACTTTCGCCTCTTTTATGGAAAAAGGTAAAACCTGCTTTGTCAGCAGGTCGTGTTCAATCTGTGGCAGTGAGATTAATTGTTGAAAGGGAAGAAGAAATTAAAAACTTCAAGGCAACTTCGTCTTATAAAGTAGTTGCAAAATTTGAAGTTGAGAATAATAAAGGAAAAGCAAAATTTATTGCCGAACTACCAAAAAGATTTAAAACAAAAAAAGAAGCAATTGAATTTTTGGAAAGATGTAAAGATGCAGAATTTAAAATTTTAAATGTTGAAAAGAAACCGGGAAAAAAATCTCCTGCACCACCTTTTACTACTTCAACTTTGCAACAGGAAGCAAGTAGGAAATTAGGTTTTTCGGTAGGAAATACAATGCGTGTTGCACAAAAATTATACGAATCCGGAAAGATAACTTATATGAGAACTGATTCGTTAAATTTATCGAATCTTGCTCTCGGAATGGCAAAAAAGCAAATTACAGAACTTTACGGTGAAGAATATGTGAAAACCCGTAAATTTTCAACAAAAATAAAAGGAGCTCAGGAAGCTCACGAAGCTATTCGTCCTACTTATATGAATAATAAATCAGCAGGTGGTGATGCTTCACAGATGAAATTATATGAACTAATTTGGAAACGAACAATTGCTTCTCAAATGAGTGATGCTCAACTTGAAAAAACTAATGTTACTGTTGATATATCTACAACAAAAGAAAAATTAATTGCTAAGGGAGAGGTGATTAAATTTGATGGATTTTTAAAAGTATATCTGGAATCTACTGATGACGAAAATAACGATAATCAGAAAAATATTCTTCCACCGTTAAATAAAGGTGAAAAACTTCAGCTTAATGAAATGATGGCTGATGAGAGATTTACAAAATATTCACCAAGGTACACCGAAGCCAGCCTGGTAAAAAAGATGGAAGAGCTCGGAATTGGGCGACCTTCGACTTATGCTCCTACAATCTCGACAATACTAAAAAGAGAATATGTTGTTAAAGAAGATCGTGATGGAAGAAAAAGAGATTACAATGTGATTATCTTAAAAAGTAAGAAAATCAATGAGGAGGTAAGATCGGAAAAAACAGGATTTGAAAAAGCAAAACTTTTCCCAACAGATATCGGAAGTTTGGTAAATAAGTTTTTGCTTGAGTTTTTTGATAATATTATGGATTACAATTTCACGGCAAGTGTAGAAAAAGAATTTGATGAAATTGCAGCAGGGCAGAAGAAATGGAATAAAATGATTAAAGAATTTTATGGCCCATTTCATGCAAAAGTTGAAAGTACACTTGAAAATGCTAAAAAATATAGTGGCGAGAGACTTTTGGGAGTTGATCCAAAAACAGGATTAAACATTTTTGTAAAAATAGGAAGATATGGTCCGATTGCACAATTGGGTGACACTGAAAGTGAAGAGAAACCTAAATTTGCCGGATTGAAAAAAGACCAAAGTATAGAAACTCTGACCCTTGAGGAAGCTCTTGAACTTTTTAAATTTCCAAAAAATATTGGCGAATATGAAGAAAAGGAAATGACTGTGGCAATTGGTCGTTTCGGGCCCTATGTTAAACATAATAGTTTGTTCTTTTCGCTTAGCAAAACTGATAATCCTATGTCAGTGACAAGAGAAAGAGCAATAGAAATAATAGAAGCCAAAAGACAAAAAGATAAAGAAAATACTATTCGCGAATTTGATAAAGATCCAACAGTTAAGGTTCTTAAAGGAAGATTCGGAGCTTATATTAAAATAAAAACTAAAAACTTTAAAATTCCAAAAGGAACAGATCCTGAAAGTTTAAGTTTTAAGGATTGCATAAAAATTTCTGAAGATCC
>CAYOKJ010000167.1:0-6102 GCA_964404485.1 uncultured Bacteroidales bacterium
AACACAAAGATAATCAGATAATTTTGGATAATCAGAATTATATTAATAATGAAAGTTTCATTACAAAAAATATTAATAAATTAGGAATACTGGAAATGAACTACCTCGCAGCGTAGCTAACAAGGCATCAAATGGGAATTTCTTTAAGTGCGATAGAGTAATTAAATTCATCTATCCCTATGCGCTGCGCTATCTGGAAACTTTCAACTTACAATTTTCCATTACTCCATAACTTCATTTCTACTATCTTTGCACAATAAATAACTTAACATGAAAAATAATTTTACAATAGAAGAACTGAATAATCTTAATAAAAATACTCTGATGGAAAGTCTCGGTATTGAATATTTAGATGCCGGAGAGGGCTACGTTAATGCCAGAATGCCAGTTGATAAAAAAACTTTACAACCGATGGGTATTTTACATGGAGGTGCCAGCTTGGCATTTGCTGAAACTATTGGTAGTCTGGGTTCATCACTTCTTATTAATCTTGAGAAATATGATGTTCGCGGAACTTCTCTCACAGCCAATCATGTAAAAAGTGTTAGCAAAGGATATGTTTACGGTTTTGCTAAAATCATTCATCGCGGAAAATATACCCATGTATGGAATATTGATGTAAAAAACGAAAATGATAACTTGATTTCTTCCAGCCGGCTTACAATTATGATTATCGAAAAGAAATAATTGAAATGATTCTCAGATTAAAAAAACTACTTTCTAACTGCATTACGGGAAACAAGATTTTTGTTACTTTCCGTTTACCGGAAAAAAATTCATTTCAAACAATTATTCAAAAAAAACCAGAGATAAGTTTTCTCGAATCGTTGGATAATATTGATAATGAAAGTGGTTTTATTTTTTCTCCTTTTCACGAAAATAAAATTAATAAAACGGTTTTGATTAAACCGGATATTATTTTCAAAAACAATGATTTTTCTGATGGTTTTATTGATGATTTTTCGGAAAACACTAATGCTAATTTTATCAATGAGAATTTTGATGAAAATATTTTTTCTATATCAAAAGAAAATTATTTAAAGCAATGCCAGAAAATGATAGATGAAATTAAAAATGGCAGTTTTCAAAAAGCAATTTTATCAAGAATTAAGCTTGTTGAGAAGAGTTCAAATTTTGATTCTGTGAGTTTATTTTTTGCATTGGCTGAAAAATATCCTGATGCATTTGTTTATTTGATAAACCTTCCCAGTCTTGGAACCTGGATAGGAGCAAGCCCCGAAACTTTAATAAATATCAGTGAAGGAAAGGCAAAAACAATTGCTTTAGCAGGAACACAAAAAAATTCAGGGCAAAGGTTAAATGATGTTTTTTGGGAAGAAAAAGAAATTGAAGAACAAAAGTTTGTAAGCGATTATATTAGAAACATTTTCAACAAGCTAAATATTATAGATTATCAGCAAAGTAAAACACACACCTTAAATGCCGGAAATGTTTTCCATCTTCAAACAAATTTCGAATTTAATTCTGAAAAAATACAAAATAAACTTGGAAAATTTATTAAGGAACTCCATCCAACACCAGCTGTTTGCGGCACTCCAAAAGAGTCATCCTTTAATTATATTTTAAAAAACGAAAATCATAACAGAGAATATTATTCTGGATTTTTGGGCCCTTTAAATATAAATAATACGACTTCGTTATTTGTAAATTTAAGATGCATGAAAGTTCTTTCTGAAAAGCTGGCATTATTCGTTGGAGGTGGCATAATAAAAGATTCTATTCCCGAAAGGGAATGGGAAGAAACTTGCCATAAATCAAAAACCTTATTGTCGGTTATTGAAAATTTACCGAACTTCGCACAATGATTTCAGAAAAAGCAGGTATAAAAAATTTAGTTGAGATTTGCGTTCAAAAAGGAATTGAAAAAATCATTATTTCCCCGGGTTCAAGAAATGCACCTTTAATACTGGCTTTTTCAAAACATCCCGGCATTGAATGTTTAAGTATTGTTGATGAAAGAAGTGCTGCATTTTTTGCTTTGGGAATCGCACAACAAAGCAAAAAAACTGTTGCTATTGCATGTACTTCGGGAACTGCTACTTTAAATTTTGCACCTGCAATTGCAGAAGCTTTTTATCAAAAAATTCCTTTATTGGTTTTAACGGCAGACCGCCCTGTTGAATGGATCGATCAGGCAGACAGCCAGACAATAAAGCAAAATAATATCTTTTCAAATTATATTAAAAAAACGTTTCAGCTTCCGCAGAAAATTACTTCCAAGGATGATATTTGGTATAACGACAGAATAATTTCCGAAGCAATTAATACTTGTCAATTTCCCGATAAGGGCCCGGTTCATATTAACATCCCTTTTACAGAGCCTTTGTATGAAGGATTTGAGGATAAAACCAAAACTCCCAAAATTATTGAAACTGCCTTTACAGAAACCAAACTTTCTGAAAAACAAATTAAAGTATTAGCTGCAAAATGGAATAAATACGACAAGAAATTAATACTCACCGGACTTCTCGAACCCTCACCAAAACTGAATCAGCTTTTGGCAAATATCTCACATGATGAAACTGTTGCAATTTTAACTGAGACAACATCAAATCTTAATTACAATAACTTCCTCCCGTGTATCGACCGAATTATTACAACAATTTCTAATGATGAAAAAAATGATTTTCAGCCGAATTTATTAATAACTTTAGGGACACAAATTATCTCAAAAAAGATAAAGGCATTTCTGCGAAAAAATAAAGCTATTGAACACTGGCATATTAATCCAGATGTACTACATCTCGATACTTATCAGTGTCTTACTAAAAATATTCCATTAACTCCTGTGGAATTTTTCAGCCAACTTACTAATCATATAAAACATCGACAAGGAGAATATTTCAAAACATGGAAAAGCAGAGATATTGAACTAGAAAAAAAGCATGAAGATTTTTTATCAGCATGTGAGTTTTCTGACATGAAAGTTTTTGAAACGATTTTAAAAGCAATTCCGGAAAACAGCAATTTGCAAATGGGAAATAGCACTCCCGTGAGATACATACAGCTTTTCAAATTTAAAAAACAATTGACTTTCAATTGCAATCGCGGCACATCCGGAATCGATGGAACTGTTTCAACTGCTGCTGGTGCTGCATTTTCATCGCAAAAATTAACAACACTAATTGTTGGTGATCTTGGGTTTTTTTATGATTCGAATGGACTTTGGAATAAATATGTAAGCAAAAATCTGAAAGTAATTATAATTAATAATGGCGGTGGAGGTATTTTTAGGTTTATTGATGGGCCGTCTGAAACAGAAGAACTGGAAGAATTTTTTGTAGCAGAACATAATACAAACGCAGAAAATATAGCTAAAACATTTAATGTAAACTATTTCAAAGCAAATAATCAGAACGGACTTAAAAAAGCTCTTGTTGATTTTTACAAACCACAGGAAAAAGCAGCAATACTTGAAATAAAAACTCCTCAAAAAGAAAATGCAATAATTTTAAAGAATTATTTTAAACACTTAAAAGAATTTTGAAAATGCTATCAAATAGAAATTGGGAAACTATAAAAGAATATGAAGAAATAAAATTTGATTTTTTTGAAGGAATAGCAAAAATCACAATTAATCGACCAAGGTTTTACAATGCTTTTACACCAACCACAACAACTGAAATGAGTGACGCTATGCTTACCTGTCGCGAGGATCAGAAAATAAATGTTGTGATTTTTACTGGAGAAGGTGATAAAGCTTTTTGCAGCGGCGGCGACCAGAACGTAAAAGGCAAAGGCGGTTATATTGGCAAAGATGGAATTCCCAGATTGAATGTTCTTGATGTTCAAAAACAAATCAGATCATTACCAAAACCTGTTATTGCCATGGTTAATGGTTATGCAATTGGCGGTGGTCATGTTTTGCATGTTGTGTGCGATTTAACGATTGCTTCCGAAAATGCAATCTTCGGGCAAACCGGACCTAAAGTAGGAAGCTTTGATGCAGGTTTCGGGTCTTCTTATCTCGCAAGTATCGTAGGTCAGAAAAAAGCAAGAGAAATCTGGTTTATGTGCAGACAATATTCCGCAAAAGAAGCCGAGGAAATGGGCTTGATTAATAAAGTTGTTCCTTTTGAAAAGTTAGAGGATGAAACCGTTAAATGGGCAAAAACCATGATGCAACACAGCCCGATGGCACTAAGAATGATAAAATTAGGATTAAATGCTGAGCTCGACGGACAGGCAGGATTGCAGGAATTTGCAGGAAATGCAACCCTTCTGTATTATCTGACCGAAGAAGCGCAAGAAGGTAAAAACGCATTCCTCGAAAAACGAGATCCCGACTTCGGGAAATATCCGAAATTTCCTTAAAAAATGACCAAAATAAAATATTGGATTCAAGCATTTAGATTGAGAACTTTACCTCTTGCAATTTCAAGTATTATTGTCGGGGGATTTTTAGCTTTTTTTGATGGACGATTTAGTTTTTTAGTAACTTTTTTGGCAATAATTACTACAACACTTCTTCAAATTCTTTCGAATCTTGCAAACGATTATGGAGATTACAAAAGTGGTGCAGATAATAATAATCGAATTGGACCTGAGAGAACACTTCAGGGAGGAAAAATTTCTCCTTCAGCAATGATTACAGGAATTATTATTACTTCCATTTTGTCTTTATTTTTTGGAGTTTGGCTTATTTATGTGGGTACCAAATCCTTGTCTTTTTCTTTCGGAATAATATTTTTTATTATTGGTTTGTGTGCAATGGCAGCAGCAATTAAATATACGGTTGGGAAAAAAGCCTATGGTTATTTTGGACTTGGTGATTTTTTTGTTTTCATTTTTTTTGGTCTGGCAGGTATTCTTGGGACATATTTTTTGAACACACATTTTCTTAGAATTGAAATTTTATTACCTGCAATTTCAATTGGGTTTTTAAGTACAGGTGTTTTAAATCTTAATAATATGAGAGATTGGGAAAATGATAAAATCACCGGCAAAAAAACAATTGTCGTGAAATTCGGAATTAAAGCTGCGAAATATTATCATACTCTTCTTATTCTTGGCGCTATTTTAAGTGCAGTTATTTTTATACTTTTGAATTACATCTCACCTTTTCAATTTTTGTTTCTGATTACTTTTCCAATTTTATTTTATGATTTGAATAAAGTTTTGAAAAACACAGAACCTGAAAAATTAGATCCGTTTCTAAAGCGTCTTGCCTTGACAACTTTACTTTTTTCTATTACTTTTGGGATTGGACTAGTTATTTAAATAATGCTGAAAGCAAGCTATAAAAAATATTTTCTAAAATTTAAAACCCCGGGAGGAACATCCAGAGGTATCCTTCACGAAAAGGAAACCTGGTTTATTTTTGTTTATGATGATGTTAATCCTGAAATTATTGGTATTGGAGAATGTGGACTTTTCCGTGGATTGAGTGCGGATGACAGACCCGATTATGAAGAAAAACTGAAAGAAGTTTGTGAAAGCATTTCTGCGAAAAAATTTTGGAAAGAGGAAGGTTTAATTGAATTCCCATCAATAAAATTCGGTTTGGAAATCGCATTACTTGATCTGAAAAATATAGGCAAGCGAATAATTTTTCCTTCTGAATTTACTAAAGGAAAGGCTTCAATTCCAATAAATGGATTGATTTGGATGGATTCGTTTATTTCAATGAAAGATCAGGTAAATAAAAAACTTAAAGATGGATTCCGGTGCATCAAATTAAAAATCGGAGCTATTGATTTTAATGAAGAAATCAGACTTTTAAAACTCATAAGAAGGGAGTTTTCTGAAAATGATATAGAAATCAGAGTTGATGCAAATGGTGCCTTTTCACCGGATGATGCACTCGAAAAAATTAAACGTCTTTCTGATTTCAAACTTCATTCTATCGAACAACCAATAAAATCAGGTCAACAAAAAGAAATGACACAATTATGTTTGAACTCTCCTTTGCCAATTGCCCTTGATGAAGAATTAATAGGAATATTTAAAATAAATGAAAAGCAAAAATTACTGGAAACCATCAAACCGCAATATATTATTTTAAAACCCAGTTTAGTTGCTGGATTTTCAGGAAGTGAGGAATGGATCAAAATTGCAAAAGAAAATAAAATTTCATGGTGG
>CAYOKJ010000168.1:0-6097 GCA_964404485.1 uncultured Bacteroidales bacterium
CAGCACTGGCAATGTTTCGGGCACTTCTGTTGTAGGGGGGTTTATAGGAAATACAAAGAATACTATACAAGAGTGTTTTAGTACAGGTAATGTTTCAGGGACATCTTCAGTTGGCGGGCTGATTGGAAAACTTGATTTCTCCTGGGTTGATATTGATATTACAAATTGCTATAGTCTGGGTAATGTTACTAGAACAAGTGGTACTTCTACAAGCTTTGGTGCATTTTCTGGTGAGAGTTACTCTAACCCTATGTCGGGATCGCGTGAATGCACTATAGAAAATTGCTATAGCACTGGAAATGTTTATGAGTCTGTAGGAGTATCCTGGTCATCACTCAATAAAGGCTTTGTTGGTGAAGAAACTGAATCCAAAGGGGTAGTTAGTGGAACATACACATATACAAATAATTTTTGGGATAGTGAATCCTCTAATCAATCAACAGCAACAGGTGCAACTGCTAAAACAACTACACAAATGAAAACCCAATCTACATTTACTAATTGGGATTTTATAGGTGAAACAACAAACGGCACCAACGATTATTGGAGCATAGATGGGACAACAAACAGCGGTTATCCATTTTTTTCATGGGAAGCCCAATGCTGGATAGGTACTGCCAAATCGACGGATTGGTTTAATGCTTCAAACTGGCATTCTGGTGTCTTGCCAAGCTCTACCGATAATGTTTCTATAGCAAATACATCAACTGAGCCTACGATCAGTGGAGCAACAACCGCTGAGTGTAACAACCTTGTAGTTGCATCAGGAAGCATACTCACAATTGATTATAATGGAAAACTTACAGTTGGAAATGACCTTACTAATAGCAGTACATTTACAATAAACAGTACAAGTTTGGGTACCGGCTCTCTGATAGTAGAAGGTACTGCTACTGGAAGTGTTACTTTTCAACGTTCAATTACGACATGGACTAATTCTACTGATGGATGGCATCTACTTTCTTCACCCGTTACAATGCAAGCAATTCGTTCAAATTTTGTTCCTGACCCACCAACTGCTAATGAGGACTTTTATAGTTGGAAAGAAGATGAAACAACAAACAATTGGATAAATACCAAGAGTGGTACTGCTACATGGAATTCGGGTTTTGAAAACGATTTCACTGTGGGTAAGGGATATCTTGTGGCCTATGGGTCAAGTTCTGTAGTATCACATGAATTCTCAGGTGTTCCTAATGTTGCAAATGTTAGTAAATCAAGCTTAACTTATACTACCGAATCGCCAAATACCGGTTGGCATTTGCTTGGCAATCCATACTCAAGTGCATTGTACTGGAACAAAACTTCATGGGGTCTAACCAATGTATTTGCTACTGCTAAAATTTGGAAAGAAAGCTCAGCTGCATATATTGATGTGGCAGCATCCTCAGGCATCATTCCGGCAATGCAGGGCTTTATGGTTCGAGTAACATCTTCTTCAGGTTCACTAATCATAAAAGCAGGAGACCGTACACATAATTCCCAAAACTGGTATAAGGGTACAGAGGCAAACATAATAAAACTCACTGGTTATGATACAGAAAACGGTACAGCACAAGAAAGTATTATTAAATTTGATCCATTGTCAACTGAAAATATTGACATTGAGTTCGACTCATATTTTATGAGTGGATATGCTCCCTTGTTCTATACTATGGCTAAGGGGAAAGCGCTCTCTACGAATACACTTCCTGAGCTCAAAGAAGAGCTGAATATTCCGCTCTATTTTACAAAAAACACCTCTTCCACTTTCTATATCGAAGCTGAAGGAATAGAGAATCTTATCCCTGATTATCATGTTTACTTAACTGATCTAAAAACTAATAATACTCAAAATCTTACTAATAATCCTGTTTATTCATTTACTTCAGAAGAAGGAGATGATGTGCAACGATTTTTGCTGCATTTTAAATCAGTTGGCATTGAAGAACCGGAAACAGAATTAAGCAAAATCCAAATATGGGCATCAAATAAAACAATAAACATTCTAAATCCTGAACATCAAAAAGGTACAATTAGAATAATAAATATATATGGACAAAAACTTATTGAAACTCAATTAACCGGTAACGAACATCAAGAGGTCATAGTAAATGTTTCTGCTGGAAATTATATTGTTAATGTTGTTGGCAACAACAAAGTAGCAAGTAAAAAGATATTTATTAAATGAGAAATAAATAAAGAAAATTTTTAGAAAATGAAAAAAATGAAAAAATTAATCACAATCCTAAGTATAACAATTTGTTTAATCGCACCAATTTCATTGCTTTCGCAGGATGTTCCACCACCACCACCAGCAGGAGGTCATGGAGAAACAGGAAATCAAGATGGTGGAGCTCCCATTGGAGGTGGTTTATTTATACTTCTGGGATTAGGGGCTGCTTATGGAGGCACAAAAGCATATCAATTTTATCTGAAGAAAAAACATAGTTTATTGGAATAGAATATTTTTCTCTAAATATTAATCCGCTTAGCGCCTTGGAAGCGCTAATCAGATGTACGAAGAAACCCGCTTAGCGCCTTGGATTCAAAACTGGAAATAATAATAATATTTTCTTCGCAAACATAAGGCATAATACGACAGTTTCTTGGTTAAGCAGTGTCCAGCCCCAAAAAACCTTATAACTTTTCGGCAAATGCCTTCAATCAAAAATAATTATTTCAATTCTTTAATCAATTATTTCTTTTCCCATATTAACAAAATCTTTGTATATTTGAAAAATTAGATTATGCAAAATTATATTCTTTATATCAAAAATATCATTAATCTGTTTTTTAACAAAACATACTATTATAGATATATAAGATATAAACGGAATATTCCGTTTATACTTATGTTATAGCCAATGCAAGTTGATATCTACATAATAATTTACGAATTGAATAAAAAACAGATATATTTGCAATATTATAATTAAAAAAAATGAGCAGAAGCGTATACTACGATTATATTGACAAGCACCTTCATATCAATGCACAAAGAATAATTGATGGTGGTAAACTCAATAT
The DNA here is from genome assembly GCA_964404485.1 of uncultured Bacteroidales bacterium. Classification (GTDB taxonomy): domain Bacteria; phylum Bacteroidota; class Bacteroidia; order Bacteroidales; family JAIORY01; genus JAIORY01. The sequence goes on from CAYOKJ010000168.1 coordinate 3,010, forward strand.
GCTTAATCTACACATGCACTCCGAAAATTTCTATCTTCATTTTTTTAATTTACTTTATGGTTATGAGCTAGAAAATTTAAATGACAAATTGCAAAATGTTGAAGCTATTGATTTAATAGACCATAAGAATAAAATAATTTTTCAGGTTTCAGCAACAAGCACAAAACGAAAGATTGAATCAACTTTATCAAAAGAAATATTTAAACAATATTTGGATTACACCTTTAAATTTATATCTATTGCTAAGGATGCCTCTGAATTAAGGTCTTCTACTTTTAAGAATCCTCATGCAATTACATTTTCACCCTCACAAGATATTTATGATATTGTATCTATCCTGAGCAATATTTTAACTCTAAGTATTTTTAAACAAAAAGAAATATATCTCCTTATAAAAGAGGAACTAGGTGGAGATGTTGATATCATAAAGCTTGACTCAAATTTAGCAACAGTCATTAATATTTTAGCAAACGAAAAATGGGATGATGCTAATAAAATAGAGTCAGTAAATCTATTCGAGATTGATAGAAAAATAAATCATAATGACTTAGATATTGCAAAGGCTATAGTTGAAGAATATTGTTTGTTTTATGAAAAAGTGAATTCGAAATATTCAGAATTTGATAGGTTAGGTTCAAATAAAAGTAATTCTGTTCTTGCGACAATAAAAAGAGAATACATCAAATTCAAAGGGGAGAATAATGCTGACAAAATTTTTCTAACAATAATTGAAAGAATTAAAGAGAGAATACTAGAAAGTGCTAATTACCAAGAAATACCAATAGACGAATTAGAATTATGTATTGACATTCTTGTAGTTGATGCATTTATTCGCTGTAAAATATTTGAAAACCCTGATAATTATAAATATGCTTCTACCTGATAATATACAACCTGAAAATAGTATCTATTTTAATGGAGCAACCGTTTTACAAGCCTTGCAGAATAAAATGGCACTTGACTTTTTGGAACTTTATCAAAATGTTAAAGCTATTCGACATATGTCTTTTTCTACTTATGTTTTATGTCTTGATTGGCTTTATTTAATTGATGTTGCTGAACTAAATGAAGGAAAGGTCCAGATATGTTCTTAAAGTCATTAACAATATCAATGGGGGCAAGTGTATTAAGAGAAATTGAATTTCGCAAAGGAATTAATCTTATTGTAGATGAAAGTGAAGGACAAATAACTGGCAATAGTGTTGGTAAGACAACTGTATTGAAGCTTGTTGATTTCTGTTTTGGTGCAAATAAAAAGCATATTTGGGAAGACCCTGAAAATAAAAAAGAAGTTTATAAATTGGTCAAAGACTTTTTAATTGACAATGAAGTATTAATAACATTATGCCTTTCTGAGAATCTTGATGATGATAATGCTCCTGAAATTGTTATAGAGCGTAATTTTTTAAGTTCTGCCTCCAAAGTTATTAGGAAAATTAATAGCATTCACTATATTGATGATGAATTTGAACCAGAATTATTAAAATTATTTTTTCCTGAACATCTAGCTCAAAAACCGACATTTAGACAGATTATATCACATAATATCCGTTATAAAGATTTAAGCATTAACAATACTTTAAAAACCCTTGATGGATATACATCTGATGCAGAGTATGAAACATTACATTTATTTTTATTAGGTTGCGAATTTACTAGAGGAAATCAAAAACAAGAAATACTAGAGGGCATTAAGCATGAAACTACCTTTAAAAATCGTCTGGAAAAAGTTCAGACCAAATCAGCATACGAAACTACATTGTCTTTGATTGAAAATGATATTGTAGAATTAAATAAGAAAAAATCTAATTTAAATATAAATGAAAATTTCGAATCTGATTTAAACCAATTAAATCAATTGAAATATCATATAAATAAAACTAGTTCTGAGATTAGCAAATTGAATATTAGAAAAGAATTGATAAAAGAGGCCAATGAAGGTTTGATGGATTCAATTTCAAATATTGATTTACAACAATTGCATCAGGTTTATGAGCAATTTACAAGTGCTGTTGGTAGTATTCAAAAATCTTTCGATGATTTAGTTAAGTATCACAATCAAATGATTGAGGAAAAGCAAAAATTTATAACAAAAGAACTTCCAGCTTTAGACAAAAAAATTAGAAAAAAACAAGATGAATTAAAAGAATTACTGGAAGAAGAAAAAACACTTTCGCAGATTATTTCAAAAAGTGATTCTTTCGAGGAATTGGAGAGTCTTATCGTTGAATTAAATGAAAAATATAGAAATAAAGGAGAATATGAAAATATTATCCAGCAATTAGAGGAGGTCGAAAGAAGTCTTAAATTATATAACGAAGACTTAAAATCGATAGACGAAGAACTTTTTTCAGATGATTTTGAAGCAATTGTTAAAACTCAATTAAATAAATTTAACAAACATTTTTCTTCCACATCTGAATTATTATATGGAGAGCAATATGCTTTAAAATATGATAAAATTATAAATAGGAAAGGTCAACGTTTGTATAAATTTAGTGCATTTAATACAAATTTTAGCTCTGGAAAAAAACAAGGTGAGATTTCTTGCTTTGACATTGCCTATACTCTTTTTGCTGATGAAGAAAATATTCCCTGTTTGCATTTTATACTAAACGACAAGAAAGAATTAATGCATGATAATCAACTTGTTAAAATTGCTCAGCTTGTCAATAAGAATAATATTCAATTTGTCGCTTCGATTCTTAGAGATAAATTACCAGAAAAACTTGACAATGAAGATTTCTTCATCGCAAAATTATCTGAAGATGATAAACTATTTAGAATTGAAAACAGTTAAAAAAACCAGGCTATTGCACAGGCTATAATCGATTAGCCCGCCCCATCAGTAAATACTGACAGGGAGAAGTTCTCACACCACTAAATCCCGAAAGCTTTCGGGAGGTCTCGTATACAGCGGTTCGTTAAGTATCAATACCATGCTCTTTTCACCATGATAGCTATGTCCGAGTTTAAGATAAGAATAGACAAGGTTAAACGGTGTTCAGCCACAAAAGACCTTATAACTTACCAGCAAAAGCCTTCAATCAAAAATAATTATTTCAATCCTTTAATCAATAATTTCTTT
>CAYOKJ010000169.1:0-6020 GCA_964404485.1 uncultured Bacteroidales bacterium
TACTTATTCTCTTTGTAATAGAACATCGGTTTAACAACGATTATTGATAAAAACTATTCACAATAAAAATCAATCATTTTTTGAATTGCTTCTTCACAAGCTTCACAAAATTTGTTGTCGTTAAATGAATTCATAAGGCAGTCATAAGAAGGACGATAGACTCCTTTTGCTGAATAGCCCCCACCTTCGAATACACCAAGTTTATCAATATATTTTTTCTCTAAAGGTGTAGGAATTGGAGTTTTCTTTTTCAGAAGATGTTTCCATTTACTATCAAAATCAACCAAAGTAGTAATATTTGGTTCCCATGGTTCAACATCAAGCGGGTAGAAATCGTTGTACGCAACAGAAGAATTGTAATATTCGTCAGCCAATCCGGCAAATCCATGACCGAATTCATGAACAAAAATTTTTGCTGCCTGGATATTGCTGTTTACACTTACTGAATAATAATTATAAATTGCTCCTCCGCCATATTTTTCATTGTTTACCAAAATATAGATTTGATCATAAGGAGCATTAGCAGCCATATCCCGTACGCTTTTATTGTCAAAGGTCATGCAATATCGTTCACTGTCGAAAGTGTAAAAACTTGTGTTTAATAATGTTTTCTTCCAAACACTGTCTGCAGGAATATCGTTGCCCGATTCTTCTGATGGAGCCAAAACACCCCTGATGTTAAATTTATCTTTATTATTATTGTAGGGCGAAAAAGTAAAGAGATGTTGTGCAAAGTCCTTACAATCTTTAATAAATAAGCCCATCTCATTATTAGTATAACCTTCAGGTAGAATTACAATATCGACTTTTTTTGCAGCGTCTCCGTTTATTAAAACATCAAACGAAGGATATTTTAATCTGCGTTCGGGTTTTATGAAATAATTATTTAAGGTGAAATAATATTCGAAACTTTTAATAAATTCACCATTATTATCTCTGCTGTAAAATTCGATTCTTGCATCATTTTTTGGATAAGGCATTACAACAGATTCGGATAGTGTACGCCAAGTTTTTTTTGCTTCGGATGTAGTTTGCCATTCTCCAAATAATGTTGAGTAGCCTCTCGAATAGATTAATGAATCTGTGGCAACATCAAAAACTTTATAGAAATATTTTCCGTAAAAAAAAGTGTCAATCAAATTTACTTTTGATCCTCCCCAATTTGGTTCAATCAGAACTTCATCGAAAGAATAAAACTCACTTGTATCGTTTCCAGAATGGAAATAATCAATACGTAAAGTTTTATCCTGAAAATACTTATTGAATTGTGCATTTGTTGAAAGGGTAGATAAAGCTAACAATAATAGTATTATTTTTTTCATTTTTTATGAATTAATTTCCATATAAGAATGGATGTTAAAAAACTAATTTTTGCAAAATTAGTAAAATCTAGAAATAAATCATCTGTAGTATTATACCAACTGAATTTATCAGCAATTTAGAAATTCAATTGGTATTAATTGGTAAAGAAATGGAATAATTCAAAATTTAAGAACTATATCTAAAAGCGTATATTATTTAAATCCTGATGATTAACAGTAAATGAATTGTTTAGTTTAATTTGTAAATTAAAAATATTTATTATCTTTGATGCCTAATAAGTAATTCTAAAAAAATGAAACTTCAATTATCAAAAGACAGGAATTATTTAAATATTAAAAATAGAGACGATTTTTAATAAGGTTTTCTACCCATCCAATTTCTTTTCAAAGTAAAAGATTAAAATTAAATTATACATATTTTCAAATATGCAATTTAAAAATGTCTAATATTATAAAAATACATTCTAATGAAATTACCATATGCCGAACATCATAAAATAAAAATGGTTGAAACCATTAAAAGAAGTACTTGTGAAGAACGAGAAAAGTGGATTAAAGACGCAAACTACAATTTATTTAATTTAAGAAGTGATCAGGTATTTATAGACCTTTTAACAGATTCCGGAACCGGTGCCATGAGCGACAAACAATGGTCAGAGATGATGCTGGGTGACGAAAGTTATGCAGGTGCATCTTCTTATTATAAAATGAAAAATGCCATTAAAGAAATTCTTGGATTTGAGTATTTCTTACCTACGCATCAGGGAAGGGCTGCCGAAAATGTTCTTTTTTCCGTTTTAGTAAAAGAAGGAAATATTGTTCCAGGAAATTCACATTTTGACACAACAAAAGGACATATAGAATTTAGAAAAGCCAGTGCCATTGATTGTACAATTGACGAAGCTTTTGATACTATAATCGAGCATCCCTTTAAAGGAAATCTTGATTTAAATAAACTGGAGGATGTTTTTAAAAGCAATCCAAAAGAAAAAATCCCGATGGTAATAATTACTGTTACATGTAATTCTTCCGGTGGACAACCTGTTTCTATGCAAAATTTACGGGAAGTGCATAAGCTTTCAAGTAAATACGGAATAAAGGTAGTTTTTGACTCTGCCCGTTTTGCGGAAAATGCTTATTTCATTAAAGTTAGAGAAAAAGGTTACGAAAATAAATCAATCAAAGAAATTGTAAAAGAAATGTTTTCTTATGCCGATGCAATGACAATGAGCAGTAAAAAAGATGCAATTGTTAACATGGGTGGATTTATAGGTCTTAGAGATAAAGAAATGTTCCAAAAAGCTAGTATGTTCAACATTATGTTTGAAGGATATATTACCTATGGAGGAATGTCCGGTAGAGATATGAATGCATTAGCACAGGGACTGGATGAAGGAACCGAGTTCGATTATTTGGATTCAAGAATTAAACAAGTTGAATATTTGGGAGATAGATTAAAAAGTTTTGGCATTCCTGTTTTAGTTCCAATCGGAGGTCATGCAATTTTTATTGATGCAAAGAAATTTTTAAAAAATGTTCCCAAAGAAGAATATATTGCTCAAACATTAGCGGTAGAACTTTATATCGAAAGTGGAGTTAGAGCTGTTGAAATAGGCACTTTAATGGCTGACCGCGATCCGGTAACTCGTAAAAACAGATATCCCGAACTCGAATTATTACGCATGGCAATACCAAGAAGAGTTTATACAAACAATCACATGAACTATGTGGCAGTTGCACTTGCTAATGTTTATGAAAGAAGAAATGAAATTAAATCAGGACTTAAAATATTAAACGAAGCTCCACTACTAAGACATTTTACTGTTGAGCTGGACAAAATTTAACATTATTAATTTTGCTTTTAGATAGTCAAATCCTTCAAATCTCAAAGATTTGAAGGATTTTTGTTTTAATAAACATCTGCTATTTTGACTAAATTGTAAATAAATTTGACACAGATTCACAGATTGAATAGTAATAAGATTATCTATAAATCTGTGGTATTTTTTTTACTTTTGAGAAAAGAATAAAAACTTGCATGAATAATTATTTCATAAAAGATATTCAATATTATAAATTTTGCTTGTACGGCTTTCTCAAAAACCTTCGTTTTTTTGAAGCATTTCTAATATTGTTTTTTCTAGAAAAAGGATTAAGTTTCCTTGAAGTAGGAACCTTATATGCATTTAGAGAAATAACAAGGAATGTTCTTGAAATACCTACCGGAATTTTTACAGATTCATTTGGCAGAAGAAAAACTATGGTAATGGCTTTTTTGCTTTATATTAGTTCTTTTGTTGTCTTTTATGTTGCTTTGGATTATTATTTGTTTTTGATTGCTATGATAGTATTTTCAATTGCTGATGCATTAAGAAGCGGAACTCATAAAGCAATGATTTTGGAGTATTTGATTATCCATAATTGGAAAGATAAGATAGTACATTATTATGGACATACCAGGTCATGGTCGCAAATGGGTTCAGCAATTGCTTCGTTAATTGGTGGGCTAATTGTATTTTACTCAGGAAGCTATCGAAATATTTTTTTGTTTTCAATAGTTCCATATTTACTGGATTTGATTAATGTTGCTTCATACCCAAAAGAGCTTGATGGAAATATTAATAAATTTGAAATAGCAAAAATTGGTGAACAATTTAGATCAGTGGTAAAAATCTTAATTGAATCTTTTAAAAGAAAGAATGTGATTAAAGCTGTTTTGAACCTCTCAGTTTATAGTGGGTATAACAAAGCTGTAAAAGATTATCTTCAACCAATACTTCAGTCAGTTGCATTGTCTGTCCCATTTTTACTTTATCTTGATGATATTCAACGAACATCTGTTGTGGTTGGATTAGTGTTTTTTATTATTTTTATAATAAATTCTTTTGCTTCAAGATATTCAGGAAAAGTAGCCATAAAATTTACAAACATTTATAAACCTCTTAATATTACTCTGTTTGCCGGATATCTGTTTGGGATTATTAGTGGATTATTTTATAGTTTGGACATGTTTTTTATTTCGATTGTGTTTTTTATTTTCATAATAATTGTTGAGAATTTACGGAAACCAATAGGTGTCTCAAATGTTAGTGGTCTTTTCGATAGAAAAATATATGCAACAGCATTATCAGTCGATTCCCAAATAAAAACAATTGTTGCAGCTTTGTCAGCAATATTTATAGGGTTTTTTGCTGATAAATACGGAATTGGGATTGCACTAATAATAATTTCGGTAGTTTTGCTGATTGGTTTTCCTGTGTATTTTGTGAGATCAATAAAAAGAGAAAAGCAAAACTAAATGTCAATTATACAAATAATATTAATAACAATAGCACTTTCAACTTCAGCGTTTTCTGTGTCTTTGAATTGCAGTATTCACAAATGCTTGAGTCATGCAGAGAGGTTTAAAATATCATTAATTTTTGGTTTATTCAAAGCATTAATGTTTCTGGCAGGATGGAAACTTTGCTCCTCTTTTGTTCATCTTATACAGGACTACAAGTTTTGGGTATTATCTGTTCTTTTTATAATTCTTGGGATAAAGATGATGTTAGGTTCATTAAGAGTTAGACCTGATCAAATAATGTTTAATCCAGAGAAACTACTTTCTTTATTATTGATATCAATTGCTTTAAGCACAGATGCCTTTATTATTGGAATTGGATTTGCGTTTCTTGATGTTAAGATTATAGAATTGTCAGTAATATTTGTTTTGGCAGCGATGTTGTTTTCTTTAGCAGGATCCTTTGTAGGAAAAAGTTCCGGAAAATTTTTATTTGCAAATGTTCTTGAATTTCTTGGTGCATTAATGATTATTGGTGTTGGAATTGAATATTTTATAAAGTATATAATTTTATAGAAAAAACAATGCTTTAAATTATAAAAACGACTAATTAATAAATCAAACAATAAAATATAATGACTGTATTAAAATTAACTAAGCAATTTAATTTTGAAATGGCTCACGCTCTTGAGGGTTATGATGGACTATGTAAAAACATACATGGGCATACTTATGAGCTTTTTGTTACAGTAATAGGAAGCCCCATTTCAGATTCATCTTCTCCCAAATATGGGATGTTAATTGATTTTAAGGATTTGAAATCACTTATTAAAGAAAGAATAATTAACCAATTTGACCATGCTCTTGTTCTTAGCAACAAAACATCCCCAACTCTGTTAAAAGAATTAAAGCTGCAATACGAAAGAATTGTGATAACAGAATATCAACCAACATCCGAAAATTTACTTATTGATTTTGTTGACAGAATTAAATATGGTTTGCCTAATGGAGTTAAACTTTTTAGTATGAAATTCAGAGAAACAGTTACTTCTTATGTTGAATGGTTTGCAGATGATAATTAAGAATAGAAAAAATTGTATTATAAAAAACGCCTTGCAAATTTTACAAGGCGTTTTTTTTGTGATAATTAAATTAAAATTATAGCTTAATTAACTTCTGTGTAAATCTAATATTATCGGGTGTTGCAATGTGCAAATTATAATACCCGTTGTCTTTTGCCAATCCAATTCCTAATCCGCTTTCAAAGAATAAATTTGAGAAATTATAAGATATACTTAAATTAAGATTAAGATTAGTTTTGTTTGGAATATCATCCGATGGATAAAATATCATTTCAGGATTAACAAAAACTCCTAAGTTGAAATTTCCTTTTTTCCTTTCGTTTGTATTAAAAA
>CAYOKJ010000170.1:0-2169 GCA_964404485.1 uncultured Bacteroidales bacterium
AAAATAAATCAGTTCACCCTGTGGAATAGGGGCTTTCATATACATAAGCACCAAATTATAAATTATTCAACAGGGTGAATCTGTAACAAATTTTTTACCACAGATTCACTGATTAGTTTATTCAAAAAATCCCGAAATATTTTACTACTTTTATCATCTAAATTTTAAACAAAAAATCGAAGGAATTATGACTTTAATATTAAACAAAAATGATGTAGCATCAGTTCTAAAAATGAAGGACTGCATAAATGTAGTTGAAAATGCTTTTCTGGAATTGGCAAACGGGACTGCTGTTTTGCCGCTAAGAACAAATATTCCCGCCCCTGATGGAATTTCGCTTTATATGCCGGCTTATCTTAAAGAAATGGGAGCTTTGGCATGCAAACTTGTTACGGTTTATAAAAACAATCCCGGGAAACATAATTTGCCGGTAGTAATTGGGAAAGTGCTTGTTCAGGATCCTGAATCGGGTGATGTTGTTTGTATTATGGATGGTGGATTTTTAACTGCTGTGAGAACAGGTGCAGTGAGTGGTGTTGCAACTAAATATTTAGCCCGTAAGGATAAAAATCAGGTTGCGGGTATTTTCGGTACAGGAGTTCAGGCACGAATGCAATTGTTAGCAGTGTGCGAAGTTAGAGATATTACTAAGGCATTGGTTTATGATATTTCTGATGAAGCGGCAGAAAATTTCACAAAAGAAATGAGTGAAGAGCTGGGAATAGAAATTATAAAAGTTAATAATCCTGATGATGTCCTTGAAGCAGATATTATTTGTACTGCTACTTCATCGCCAACACCAATTTTCGATGGAAAGAAAGTTAAAGAAGGAACTCATATTAATGGAATTGGAAGTCATACTCCAAATGCCAGAGAGCTTGACGCTGATATCATTATTCGTTCAAAACTAATTGGTGATTCAAAAGATGCTTGCTTTAATGAAGCCGGTGATATCATGATTCCTTTAAGTGATGGTTTAATCAAAGAATCGCATTATTATGCTGACCTTGGAGAAATTGTTTCAGGTAAAAAAGAAGCAAGAAAAAATGATAAAGAAATCACTTTATTTAAATCCAACGGACTTGCAATTCAGGATACAGCTACGGCAAAATTAGTTTATGATAAAGCTGTTGAAGCCGGAATTGGAACAGATATTCAGATATAGGGTTGTTAAAAATGGAATGATGGAGAAAAGAATAAATGTAATTTGTTGTAAAAAATTGTAATTTATAGTAATTGGTTAAAGGAGTGATGGAATATTGTAATTGCTTTACTAACCTTATTTATTAAAAGAAAAAAAGACCTGCAAACTCTTTATTGAGCCTGCAGGTTTTTTTATTCCTAAAAACAAAAAAATCATCAGCTTAATAATTATCCCTGAAATCCTTCTTCTTTTCAAGTTTTAGGTCTTGCAAAATTGACGATTTCACGTTAAGTGTAAAATTCCAGCTTTTTTGTGGACCCATAGGAATCCAGTTAAAACGCATTTGCCAGCAATGAAGATCACGGTAAATATTCAGGGAAGTATATGAGAGCTTTTTGGTTTCGAAATCATATCCTGATCGAAAACCAACTTTCCATTTTTCTGTAATACTTAAGTCGCCACTAAAACCAAGTGTTTGTACAAGATCGTTTTCGGCAGTTTTAATGTTGTTTACATATTTGTTGTTGCTTGTGTGTCTAAGATTGTAATTAATATTTAAACTCCATGGGATATTCCAGTCGATGTATTGACCTAAATTGTCATTAATATCAGCCAGTTCCTGGTTAGTACCTTTCTCTGATTCCCGTTTTTTATTGAGCTTTTGCGAACTTATGCTGTATGTAAGTCCAAGGTTCCATGAAGTATTGTCAAGACGCAATAGTTTTTTGTTTACATCCCATTCAAATTGATTCAGGTTTCTGGTTCCTGCAGAATCCAAAACATAAGGATCCCAACTGCTCGAATAAGTGATATTAAGATTATTAAATAATTTTGTTCTTCCGCTCATTCGTATTTTCGACCAATTTAACGAATCTTTTGAAAGATCATAAGAACCGGAAATTGTAAAATTCTCAATCAGCTTGATTTTTTTCATTCCCGTAATAGTATCTTTTTTTGAAGGTACTTTCATTTCGAGATTGTTACTCAAACTAAAGTTTACCCTTCCGGATTTTTCTCCGGGTGGT
>CAYOKJ010000170.1:2269-5973 GCA_964404485.1 uncultured Bacteroidales bacterium
GTATCAGTTGTCCAGACAGTATCATTATCCCAATATTTATTTGTTTTTTCGAAATACATTCTGTCGGTAACATTAACAGAATTAGTCATTGTAAAATACTTGAATATTTTAATTGAACTGCTGATCGGAATCGAATGTTTGATACCGTTTTGGAGATTGGAAAAAGCTTCAGGTTTAAAGAGCAGGGAATCTTCAATAGTAAGAGTGTTTTTTGCATTCATCGAATAGTTAACACTAATATTATCGTACCATTTTAGTTGCCCGATTTTTGATTTACTACGAAATGGATAAAAACGATTTACTGAAATGCTAACTTCCGGCAAAGTAAGATTAACCATTTTGGTTTTTGTGTTTTGGCTGTGACTTGCATTTGCAGTTAGAAAAACCTTCCCATCCCAGTTTGTTTGATATGCCACACTCGACTGAAATGTATTTGATAAAAACTGCTGTGTTGTAGTTGGGTTAAACTGGTTAAATTTATTACTTACAATATTTACGTTTGCAGAGAACTTACTATTTGGTCTTGCTTTTGGATCCTGACTATGTATCCAACGGACTGAAAAATCCTTACTTTTCTGATAATCTGCAGAGCTTTCTTGCCCCACAATATTTGTTGCGTATCCCAGATTAAAAGAACCATTGTATTTATATCTTTTCCGGTAGCGCAAATTAGGCTTAACAGCCCAACTTCCATGAGTATAAATATCACCGGTAAGTTTTAAATCAAAGTAATCGTTTATGGCCCAATAATAACCACCGTTTTCAAAATAAAAACCACGGCTTGCTGATTCGCCATAAGTTGGTATTACAATACCGGAACGTTGTCCTTTTTTGTTTGGAAACAATCCAAAAGGAATAAAGAGAGGTGTGGGAACATCTTCAATCACAAGGTATGCAGGTCCTGTAATTATTGTTTTTCCGGGAATGAATTTGGATTTGTTAAATCTGAATTCAAAATGCGGATGTTCAGGCCGGTCGCATGTAGTATATGATCCTGATTTAACATTTATTTCTTCGCTGCCTATTTTTTTTATTACCTTACCATGAATATAACCATCTCCGTCTTGTGTAAAAACATGTTTTATTAATCCCTTTTCGGTTTCATAATTATATGTCATTTCTTTAGATTGATAACTTTGATCTCCTTCGGTGAAAACCGGAGAACCTGTTATCGTTTCATTCGAATCGGAAACGCCAATAGCATAAACCAGACTTTTATCAAAGCTAATATCTATATAATTAGCCTTAAGATTTATCTTTTCGTAATTAATGTCAGCATCATTAAATAAATAAACTTTATGCTCGGTAAGATCGAAGCGGATAGAATCTAAAGAAGCACATTCAATCTTTGCTTTTAGCCCAATTACTTTTGCTTTTTTTGCAGTCGTATCAACAGATAATGTGTCAGCATGAAATAACAAGCTGTCGGGAACGTTGTTTTTTATAGTGTCTTGCGAAAAAACTTTAGTTCCCAAAGCAAAAAATAACAAAATTAAAAGTGTTATTTTTAAAGAATGGTTTGTTAATAATTTGATTGACAATTTGTGTTTAAGCTCTTATTAATGTTATTTTTGTATGTAAATTTTTTTGAATATCAAAAATGACATTCAAGTTTTAAATTCATAGTTCAAAACTATAAAAATAAAGTATTATTGATGAAACGATTTATTATTTATTTTGGTATAATGTTTTTTATGCTGTTTTGTAAATCAGCAATTTTTCCACAGAATATTAAAATTGATAAAGTTGTAATTGATGCAGGTCATGGAGGACGTGATCCGGGTGCAGTTGGAAAAAATTGCTATGAAAAAGATATCGCTTTAAAGATTGCATTAAAAACAGGGCATTATATCGAAAAAAACTTAACTGATGTAGAGGTAATTTATACTCGTAAAACTGATAAATCGGTAAAATTGAGTAGAAGAGCTCAGATAGCGAACGAAAAAAATGCTGATCTTTTTATTTCCATTCATTGTAATGCAAATAAATCATCAAAAATTTATGGTACCGAAACCTACATTATGGGGCTTCATAAAAGTAAAGCAAACCTTGAAGTTGCAAAAAAAGAAAACGCAGCAATTTTAAAAGAAGAGGATGTATTTGATAGTTATGAAGGTTTTGATCCAAACTCTGACGAAGCTTATATTATGTTTTCACTTTATCAGGACGAGTATCAAGAGGGAAGTATAAATATTGCTTCAAAAGTTCAAAAACAGTTTAAAGAAAGAGTTGGATTAAAAGACAGAAGTGTTTTACAAGCAGGGTTCTGGGTGTTGTATAAAACAGCTATGCCGGGAATTTTAATTGAAACCGGATATCTTTCAAATCCTAAAGATGAAAAGTATCTTATTTCAGAAAAGGGGCAAACTTACATTGCCTCTGCAATATATAGGGCATTTAAAGAGTATAAACAGGAAATGGAGCAATTTGCACATAACGAAAGTGGGTCTGTAAATTACGAATACCATGAAAATGTTGCTAATAAGGAAAATATTCAAAAAAAGAATACTACCAATAATAAGAATAACGTTATTAAAAATAGTATTGTGTATAAAGTTCAGTTTGCTACTTGTGCAAAAGAATTGAAAACCGGTTCTCCTGAATTTAAAGGGATGAAAAATGTTGAGAGCTATTTTCATAAAGGAGTTTATAAATATACTGTTGGTAATAAAAACTCAATTGATGAGGCAAACAAATTAAAAAAGATAATACGAAAAAAGGGATTTAAAAACGCTTTTGTTATTGCTTTTCAAAATAATGAAAGAATTTCATTAAAGAAAGCCAAAAGATTGGTCAGGAAGTAAAAGTTATAAATACAATAGTTATCAAGTGATTTTTATGAACTTTTGATTTGTATTGAACAAAAAGTATTTATTTTTGCTAAAAATATTATATTGTGAAAAGACGTAAAGAATTATTTATCGGTTTATTTTTTGTCGTAGCAATCGCTCTGTTTATTTGGGGATATAATTTCTTAAAAGGACGAAATATATTTAACGATGAAAAAGCAATTTATGGGATTTATAATGATGTTAGCGGATTAACTAAATCAAATCCTGTTTCTATTTATGGTTTACAGGTAGGTCAAGTAAAAGACATATATTTTGAAGAAAATATGTCGGGAAAACTAATTGTTGTTTTTGCAATAAACACTGATTTTCCTATTCCGATAAATTCTATAGCAAAAATCTACAGCTCAAATCTGATGGGCTCAAAAGCAGTGCAAATAATTCCGGGAAATTCTAATGTATTTGTCAATGATGGAGACACTCTTTTTACCACTATAGAAGGAAGTTTAAAAGACGCCGTAAATCAACAGGTTCAACCAATTAAGTTGAAAGCTGAAAGTTTGATTGAGTCTATAGATTCAATTATGGTTGTTTTTCAAACAATCTTTAATGAAAACGCAAGAGAAAATATAAAACATAGTTTTGAAAATATTAAAAATACACTTGGTAATCTTGAACACACAACTTCTACAATTGATACATTTGTTGTTATGGAAAAAGTGAGATTGGCTGAAGCAATTTCAAATCTTGAAAAAATTACTGATAACCTTGATAAAAACAAAGATAATATCACTAATATCCTTACAAATTTTTCTGCAATAAGCGATTCATTAAAGCAGGCTGATATTCCTGCAACTGTTATAAATGCTAATAAATCAATAGAAAAATTATTCAGTATTCTGGATAAAATTGATA
>CAYOKJ010000171.1:0-5850 GCA_964404485.1 uncultured Bacteroidales bacterium
TAAAAAAGCCTAAGCTTTTCTTCTTCAATAATCCTATTAATCAAAGTTTTAATAATTTTATCAAGCTTCGAATTATTTGTATAAACAGCGGGTGCAATGAAATCTGCCCGTTGTTGTTCAATTAGCTTTTCGCACATCTGTTTTGGTGAAAACTTTTCTTCTTTCGTTTCTTTATTTGGATCATAAACAGCAATGGCAGTACCTCTCTGATATTTTATCATTTTCATAGCTGGTACATCAGTTTCTCCATCGCCGAGATAAATCATACGTGAAAATGGTATTGGTCGTTTATCATGATCTACAAATTTATTGATTTTAGTATTATCATAAGAATTATTGATTCCTTTATTTATTCTAAAAAGGTATTGGGTTTTATTTGTGTAATTAATCGCCAAAGCCGGCCACACTGCAACATTTTTTTCATTATACGCAAATCCTGAAGCAAAAATATTTGTAAAATTATTTGCTATAGATGTTCCTTTAATAATATCTCTTATTCCTGAAGAAATAATATGATGTTCAATTTTAGCATTTTTTTCCGCTGCGTACTTATTTATCCTGTTAAAAAAAGTTTCAACACCTTTAAAAAAAACTAATTCTTTGCCGTAATCAAAAAATGCTTTTTTTGTAATTGGTATATTTTTTTTATCGGCTTTTTGTAGCATTAGCTGCATATATGCAAGTACTTCGTCCATATCTTGCTCTTTTGCTTTTTCATTTGCCTCTTTCCAAAAAGCTTCTTTATTAATTTTTAGATTGGGGATAAACGAATGCTCCTGCATATTACCGGGTGCCAAGGTACCGTCAAAATCGTATGCAATGGCAATTTTTATAAACATGATTATTGTTTTAATTTTATTAAAAATATTAATCTACTATCTCACTTCTTTTTTTTCTTTTTTTTCTTTTTTCGCGTATTTTTCTCATTCTCAATTTCTACCATCAATTTTTGCCAGTCATGATTCGTATCTTCAGTAAGTTCTAAAGTACTTTTATAATCACTTTTTGTTATTTCAATTTTTTGAATTGGTTTTCCCAGATAGTGTTCAATATCACCCAAAAGTTCTTTTTCTTCACTACTACAAAAGGAAAAAGCTTGTCCTTTTTGACTTCCACGCCCTGTCCTACCAACTCTATGAACATAATTTTCAGAAGAATCAGGCAAATCATAATTTACAACATATTCAACGTTTTGAATATCTATTCCCCTGGCACTAACATCTGTAGCAATCAATATTTTCAGTTCTCCCTTTCTAAACGCCTTCATGCATTTTTCACGCTCTTCTTGGTCCTTATCACTATGGATTGTATCTGTAATAATATCAACTCTTTCCATAGCTTTTTTTACACGCTCAGCTCGTACTTTGGTTCTAACAAATACTAGAATTTTCTTTTCAGGATTATTCTTAATAAAATCTTCCAAAAAGAAACGTTTGTCATCCATTTCTATAAAAGCCACTGCATGCTCAATATTCTTTGCAACCGGATCTTTTGGCGAAACCTGAATGCGAATTGCATCAGTAACTAAAGAATAAGCAAGCTTTTTTATCTTATCGTTGATAGTAGCCGAAAAGAAAAGTGTTTGACGTTTTCGGGGAAGATGGCGCATTAAATCACGAATATCTTTTATAAAACCTAAATCAAGCATATGATCGGCTTCATCTAAAACTAAAATCTCAACACGTTTTAGAAGTAATATTCCCTGACTTACCAAATCAAACAATCGTCCCGGAGTAGCAATTAATATATCCACGCCTTTGTCAAGCTGCTCTTTTTGAGGACTCTGATCAACTCCTCCATAAATACAAAAAGTAGTAATTCTGGTATGTTTACCTATTGTTTTAAAAACAGAGTCAATTTGCAAAGCCAATTCATGTGTAGGTGCCATTACCAGGCATTTTACTCCATCAGGACGACCATAAATTTTTCGCTCCTGCAAGATATGCAAAATAGGAATTGCAAATGCTGCCGTTTTGCCGGTGCCGGTTTGAGCAATTGCAAGAACGTCCTCTCCTCTTAAGATCGGAGGAATGGATTTGTATTGAATGTCAGTAGGTTTTTTAAATCCCAGTTTAGAAATACTGGTTTTAATTCCCTCTGCTATGCGATATTCTTCAAATTTCATATTTAATAATTATGCTGCAAAGATAGAAATTTTATATTTGAAGCCGTTAGTGGAAGTTCAGAGTTGTGGAAAAAAATTTATGCGTTTGTCCTATAAATGTTGTTAGCCTATGTTATTGATTTCTCCTCCCGGTATAAATAAAGCATTTGAATTAATTTTGTGAAAATATGAAATGCTATAACTTATTAAACAAACTCACCTAGCTCCATCCAACGCATAATTTTATCATCTATAAGATCTATAATTACACTAATGCGTGAGCTTGCTTTCTCTAGATCTTCATAATTATCAGAACCGGAAGTTAATATTATTTCGAGTTCAGCTTTTTCTTTTTCAAGATTATCAATTTCTACTTGTAAGCTTTCGTATTCGCGTTTTTCTTTAAAATTAAGTTTTGTTTTTTCTTTTGGTTTATTTTTAGTTTTCTCCTTTATTTCATTTTTCTTTTGAATAGCTTTTTGTTTTTTTTCAAGCTTTTCATTCTCATATTCTTTATTTCTGTATTGAGTATAATTTCCATAAAAATCCTTGATACTTTCATCACCTTTAAAAAGAAATAAATGATCGCAAAGTTTATCAAGAAAATATCTGTCGTGAGAAACAATCACAAGGCAGCCTTTAAAATTTAGCAGAAAATCCTCTAACTTATTCAATGTTAAAATATCCAGATCATTTGTTGGCTCATCCAAAATCAAAAAATTTGGATTTTTCATAAGAATGGTCAAAAGATATAATCTTCGACGCTCTCCTCCGCTAAGAGTTGACACTGTCTGAAATTGCATTTTGGGAGGAAACATAAAATGCTGAAGAAACTGTGATGCAGTAAGTTGATTACCTTTACTTAAAGTGATTATTTCTGCAATATCTTTTAAAATATCTATTACCCGTTGATCTTCCCTAAATTTTATTCCTTCTTGAGAATAATATCCAAAAGAAATTGTTTCACCTTTTATAATACTACCTGAATCAGGATTTTCCAATCCGGTAATCATATTAAGTAAACTTGTTTTCCCAACTCCATTTTTACCAATAATACCAATTCTTTCTCCTTTTTTAAAAATATATTCGAAATTATCAAGAATTTTTATTTCTCCATAAGCTTTCTTAATATTTTTGATTTCCAGGATCTTCCCTCCCACTCTCGACATTTTCACATCAAGTTTTAGCTCTTGTTTTATTTTCTGTGAAGAAGCTTTTTCTTTAGTTTCATAAAAAGAATCTATTCTTGCTTTTGATTTGGTAGTTCTGGCTTGTGGCATCCGCCTCATCCATTCGAGTTCTTTTCTCAGAAGACGTCGAGCTTTAATAATTTCAGTTTTTTCAACTTCTTCTCTTTCAGCACTTTTTTCAACATAATAAGCATAATTTCCATTATGATGAAAAATTTTCCCATCATTCAATTCCAAAATATGATTACAAACTCTATCAAGGAAATAACGGTCGTGAGTAACCATAAATAATGTAATTGAGCTTGTAAGCAAATATTTCTCAAGCCATTCTATCATATTTATATCCAGATGATTTGTTGGCTCATCAA
Source organism: uncultured Bacteroidales bacterium (assembly GCA_964404485.1). Classification (GTDB taxonomy): domain Bacteria; phylum Bacteroidota; class Bacteroidia; order Bacteroidales; family JAIORY01; genus JAIORY01. The sequence goes on from CAYOKJ010000171.1 coordinate 3,663, forward strand.
GAATTAATAAATCCGGATTATCAAGCAGAACAATGGCAAGTGCCAATCGTTTCTTTTGCCCTCCTGAAAGTAGTCCTATTTCTTTATTCAGATCGATAATATTGAAAAGACTTAGAATCTGCTTCATTCTCCTTTCATAATCCCATGCATTGCTCTTATCCATTTTTGCGGAAGCCTCTTCAAATTCTTTCTTAGTTTTTGAAGTGAAATTTTCAGTCTGTTTTTCAAGAGCTGTTTCATATTCATGAATAATACCAATAATTTCGGAATTACCTTCCTCAATCAATTCATTGATACTTAAGCTATCATCAAAAATCGGATCCTGCTCAAGATATGCAATCTTTATTCCATCACGATAAACTACTGTACCCGTATCAGCAGGTTCTTTATCCATAAGAATATTTAATAAGCTGGATTTTCCAGCACCATTATTGGCTATCAAGGCAGTTTTATCTCCTTTGTTTAATCCAAAATTTAAATCTTCAAATAAATCAAGATCACCAAATGATTTAGATAGATTTTCTACGGATAAATAATTCATATTTCAGAAACTATGTAAAAGTCTGTGCAGAAAAAAAAGGTCACAGAATAAATATTATTTTTTTGTAATTATTAATCTGCAAAGATAATTATTCAGGAATTGATTTTGTTATTATTTTATTTTTTCTAAAGCAAAATCGAACACTGTAATGTTAAAAATGCTCATTTTATACTACTTTCGCATAAAATTATTTATCAAGATGTTAAAATACGATGTTATTGTAATTGGTGGCGGAGCAGCTGGAATGATGGCTGCCGGACATGCTGCTGAGCTGGGAAGTAAAGTTCTTCTTTTAGAAAAAATGCAATATCCCGGAAGAAAACTTGGAATTACAGGCAAAGGTCGCTGTAACATTACAAACACCTCACCCTTAGCAGAATTCATTCAAAAAATAAAACCTGATGGAAATTTTTTAAATCCTGCTTTTTCGATTTTCTTTTCTGATGAACTGATAAAGTTTATGAATAATATAGGTATAAAAACAGCAGTTGAACGTGGTAATAGAGTATTCCCTGAAAATGAGAATGCTGTTGAAGTAGCAAAAAAAATGATTTTCTGGTGCAAAAGGAAATCAGTTAGAATAAAAACAGGACAAAAAGTTGATTCATTAATAATTAAAGACAAAAATGTAGTTGGAGTATCTGTAAACGAAAACGGCATTAAAACAACATATTATTCTGATAAAGTAATTCTTGCAAGCGGTGGTGCTTCCTATCCAAGGACAGGATCAACAGGTGATGGATATCAAATTGCAAAATCTGTTGGACACACCATCAATGATATATCTCCTTCACTTGTTCCTATTGAAGGTGCTGGTAGTATTGCGAGCCGATTGGATGGTCTTGAGCTGAAAAATATTAATGCTACAGTTTTTGTTGATGACAAAAAAGTTGCTGAGGATTTTGGAGAAATGCTCTTCAGAGATTCTGCCATTACAGGTCCTGTGATATTAACTTTAAGTAGAATAATTGTACCTGAGCTAAAACAAAAGAAAAAAGTTGAAATTTTTATTGATCTGAAATCGGCACTTGGCGAGATAAAGTTGGAAAACAGACTTTTAAGAGAATTTGAAAAACAAAAAAATGAAAATTACAGGACAATTTTAAATAAATTACTACCCATGAAATTGATTCCAATCTGCATTTCTCAAACAAGAATATCAAAATACAGATTAGGTTCTGAAATAAACACAGAAGAACGAAAAAGGCTTTTAACCTGGCTTAAAAATTTCAGGATCAGAATTATTGGGCATCGCGATTTTGACGAAGCAATAATTACTGCCGGAGGTATTGACACAAATGAAATTGACCAAAAAACAATGGCTTCGAAATTTGTTAAAGGATTATATTTTGCAGGCGAAATTATTGATGTTGATGGACCAACAGGTGGTTATAATCTTCAAATAGCTTTTTCAACAGCCTGGTTAGCTGCTGAGGCTGTTTCAATTAAGTAACACCCTCCGTTTCCTAAATCCCACAAAACACTGTTAAACTGAACCCAAATATACACTAATTAATTTTGTGCAACTTGATTTATTTGCCCCGAAGTCTTTTCGGATTGTGGTAAAAAAAAGTAGTAACCGTTTATCTTATGCAATTTTGTCCTTTTTCTCCTTCCAACCCAAAAATAAATTTTTTACTGGGCGAA
>CAYOKJ010000172.1:0-5839 GCA_964404485.1 uncultured Bacteroidales bacterium
CGTTAAATATTATTTCCGTCCATACGGATGCAAAGAATATTTGCCTTGACAAAGAAAAAAATATTTCAAAATATTTATCAGCAATTTAGAAATTCAATTGGTATTATTTATATATTCCGACATGTTTTTATCAAAATTGATTTATTTTATCATTCATTCATTTAATCATTTAATCATTTAATCATTTACTCATTAAACATTAAACAACAAAAGTACCCCACCAACAATTAGCCCGACTGAAATATTTATTAATTTCATATAAACGAAACTCCTTTTTGATTCAGCAAGTAAGGGTAGAGCTCCATGTCCATCTTGTACAATAGAACTTGCAATTAAAATGCTAAACGGAATAACTCCACTCACAAATAATGTAATAAAAACCAAATGTGGTCCTGATTCAGGAATTATTCCAATTAATACAGCTATGATTAAAATTATATAAACATTGCTTTGTATCCATTCTTCAACATTGATATAATTCTCTAATAAATGAATTGAAAGTATTGCACCAAATGTCCACATAAATATTTTGGGAAGGTGTTTCTTGATTACATGTCCCCAAAGGTGTTCTTTGATAAAATGATCCGGAACAGTTGAAATAATAAATAAAGTAAACAAACTTCCTATAAGAAATGTTATACGTTCCCAATTCCATTCTTTCGGTCCTAATTTACCAATAATCATGAGAAAAATGAAGATAAAAAATCCGAATATTAAAAGTGAGCGTTCAAAACTTATGTTTTTTAGCTGTGATAATATTTTCTCTTTTGGAAAACAATGGCATTTTTCTTTTTCTTCAGGGTGAACCTCAAAACCGAATGATTTATCGATTTTCTCATCTTTTGATTTTGATAAAAACATAATTGCAAAACCAGTAATAATTGCAATTCCAAAAACAATAATAGTCAGGATCAATGCTTTACCGGGCATCATTGCAAACATTACAAAAGCTTCATCACCAAATGTAGCTATCATCGCTGTAACTAAGGCTGCAAATCCAATTACTCTGTGAGTGAAGAGTGATACAACGGTAAATGCTCCAAGACATCCGGGAATAATTCCCAAAAATGCTGCAATAATTATTTGAAGCCAGCCATTCTTTTGAAGTTTTTTATTCCAAATTCCTTTTGTTTGAACATTAATATAGTCGATCAAAAGCATCATCATAAGAACAAAGCTTGTAATCATTAAGGTATGTTTGAAAATATTTATTATTTCATTGATGTTCATTAAAAATTATTTTGTGTTTTAAGAAGTCAAATATAAAAATATAAAAATTTATCAACATTTTAGCTTTATTGACTGGCACTATTTTTTTTTGCCTTTAATAGCCGTACATATTTTTTAAAATAAAAACTTTCTTCAAAATTATCAAAGCCATTTTCCTGCAAAATGCTTTTCCAGTTTCTTTCAATAAAGTCAAAGGCATATTTACATTCAATTTTCTTAAAGACAAAGCGATGATGAAATGGCATTTTTGCCATATCAAACTCAGCAAAATCAAGAATGTTAAAAGTGCCACCCGGCTTTAAATTATTGTAAGCATTTTTAATAATAGTTTTTCTTATTTCATGCGGAAACCCATGAATAACAAAGCTGATAAAAATTTTATCGAATTTTTGCTCCATCTCAAAAAGCTTATCAATTCTTTTATTAGTAAATCTAATATTGGAATAATTTAATGTGTTTTCCTCAAACTGTTTTTCCATAGCTTCCGAAATATCCAATCCAATCAAGGTTGAATTATTGCCGGCATATTTATTCATTAATAAAATATTTCTGCCAGTACCACAACCAAGATCAAGAATTTTGTCGTTTTTGCTAATTCCTAAATCAGCAATAGCACTATTAATAAAATTTTTGTATTTGCCAAAAGAAGCAATATTCATTACTTTATCATAATTACTTGCTGTAAATTTTGATAATTCAACTCCTGAATCCGGATATAATTTATTCATATTTTTCTGTTTTTATAAAAGATGTTCGATAAAATTTCTTTGCAAATTATTCTTTACAAAGGTATGAAAAAAATACTATTTAGAAAAATTCTAAATAATATTATGATAATTAAAAATAAATTTTATTTTTGCAAACTCAATTTATGAAAAGACATTTTATAAAAATATTAAAAAAAGTTGTTGCTGTAGCATTGATAATAATTGTTTTTGCTGTAACAATGAACAATGCCTTGTTTATTCACAGTCATGTTTTGCCTAATGGAGAAGTTATTCAGCATGCTCATCCTTATAATACAACAGAAAATCCCGGAACTCCTTATAAAACTCACCATCATAGTGGTTTTGAGTTTTTGCTATTGAATAATTTATTCTCATTTTTATGGGTAATTATCGCTGCAGTTTTTATCGTTTTCAATAGCAATGTTCAAGTAATTTTTATCTCAAAATTTCTATTTAAAAAAACATTTACTTATTTATATTTACTTTCAAGATGCCCTCCGGTAATTTCTTAATTTTATACTGTTTTTTTCTCATTTATTTATTTAAATATTATTTATTAAATAAGTTGGATATGTCTTTAGTTTAAAGATGTCATCCTTAAATTTTTTAGAATTTGTTTGTTATTTGTTATTTAATGCTTTATTTCAAAATTCGTTTAACTTTATAAACGAGCACTAATTAAACAAATATTAATGTTAATATAAAATACATTATCAATTATGAAATACAAAATATCAATATTAATATCAATATTACTATTATTTTCAATGCAAAATTTTGCTCAAAAAACTGATGCAAATATTGTAGGACATGTTGTATGTTGTGGAGAGCACATTCCATTTGCTACTATCCTTGTAAAAGGAACAACAATTGGCACATCAACTGACGAAACGGGTCATTATACTTTATTAAACCTTCCTGTTGGAAAAAACATTATTAGAGCTCAGGCAATTGGTTATAGACCACAAGAAAAGGAAATATTAATTAATGCTGATGAAACAAAAGAGATTAAATTTAGTCTTCTTCAGGATGTTCTTGGTTTAGAACAAGTGGTAATTACCGCTGACAGAAATGAGAAAAATCGTCAAGAAGCTTCGGTAATTGTTAATACAATAACACCAAAAATGTTTGAAGTTACTCAGTCGGTAACTGTTTGCGATGGCTTGAATTTTTCTCCTGGTTTACGAACTGAAAATGATTGTCAGAATTGTGGTTTTACGCAATTAAGAATTAATGGAATGGAAGGTGCGTATTCTCAAATTTTAATTAATAATCGCGCTATATTTAGTGGTCTTGCAGGAGTTTATGGTTTGGAATTATTGCCATCGAGTATAATTAATAGAATTGAAGTAATCCGTGGTGGTGGCTCAGCTTTATATGGAAGTAATGCAATAGCAGGTACAGTAAATCTTATCACAAAAGACCCGATAAATAACACTTATGAAGTTGGAATTAATACCAGCGTAATTGGTGTTGGATTAAAAAACTCAGGAAATCCGGCTCAGGATAATAGTATAAATTTTAATACATCTATTGTTTCACCTGATCACAAAACCGGTATTTCAGTTTTTGGTTTTTATAGAAATCGTCAAGCTTTTGATGTAAATAATGATTCTTTTTCTGAAATATCAAAAATAAAAAATACTACTATTGGTACTCGTGCATTTCATCGTTTTGGTCCCAGAAGTAAATTTATTGCTGATTTTTTTCATATTGATGAATTTCGTAGGGGAGGAGATAAGTTTGATTATCCTGCTCATGAAGCAGGAATAGCTGAAGTTATTCAACATAACATTAATACGGGTGCTTTAACTTATGAGAAATATGTTAGAGAATGTGATCTTTTTTCTGTATTCGTTTCTGGACAAGTTATTGATCGGGATTCATATTACGGAGCTGATTATTCATTAAAAGATTATGGGAAAACAAATGATTTTACTTTCACTATAGGAACTCAATATAAAGCTGTTTTCTCTTCATCAAATTTAATTGTTGGTCTTGAAAATGAAGGTGGTTTTCTTAAAGATCAGAAACTTGGATATCCGGTAAACAGCTGGAATGCAGATTCAACAATTAGTATTTCACATACTGAAAATACTACTGTTGCCGATCAAAATAAAAATTCAATCGCTTCCTTTATTCAGTATGAATATGATTTCGAAAAATTGAAATTGTCTTGTGGATTAAGATACGACCATTATAATATTTCTGATAATATTAGTGATGGTGATGATATTTTCGGGGATGTATTTAGCCCGAGAATTAATGTCCTTTATGATATTGAAAAATTTCTACAAGCACGATTGAGCTATTCTCAAGGTTTTAGAGCTCCTCAGATTTTTGATGAGGATTTACATATTGAGACTTCAGGATTAAGAAGAATTATTCATAAAAACAAGCCTGATTTAAAACAGGAAACCAGCCATAGTTTTACGGCTTCTCTTGATTTTAGTCATCAAACAAATATAGTTAATTGGGAGATTCTTGTCGAAAGTTTTTATACACAATTAAATAATCCTTTTGCAAATGAGTTTGGTGTTCCTGATGAAAATGGAACAGTAATTTATACTCGTGTAAATGCAGCAGAAGGAGCAAAAGTTTATGGTGTAAATCTTGAATTTAACTATGTTCCTTCTCCAAAATTATTTATTAAATCCGGTTTTACAATTCAGAAAAGTGAATATAAAAATATTATGGAATTTAATGAAAAGAGATTCTTGAGATCGCCAGAAAACTATGGCTTTATGAGTCTGAGATGGAGCCCAATAAAAAAAATGGAAATATCAACTTCAGCAAATTATACAGGAAAAATGCTAGTTCCATATTTTGGGTTAAACGTCTCCAATCCTGATGAAGGTGAATTACATGAATCTGATTTGTTTTTTGATTTTGGAGCAAAGATCAGCTATTCAATGAAATTAAATGGTGCAAGTCTTAAAATTTATACCGGAGTAAAAAATATTTTAAATTCTTACCAAAGCGATTTTGATTCAGGTATCTACCGTGATCCTGGATATGTTTATGGACCTTCTCTTCCACGAACTATTTATTTTGGTTTGAATATCGGAAATTTCTTTGACTAATTTGTTAAAATAATAATTGCTGAAACATATTTCTTAAAATTTCTTAAAATTTTCATAAATTGTTTTTGGTAATAGAAATATTATTAAATTTGCACTTCAAATCGTGAATTATTAATAATAAAAATTAGAAATGAAAAATTTTATAAAAGTATTATTTGTTTTAGCAATTATAATTGGTTCAACAAACTTATTAACAGCACAAACTGCTACAAAATTTGGTTATATTGACTCAAATAAATTAATTGAATTAATGCCCGGCAGAGACACCATAGAAGCTAAAATTACAAATTACAGAACAACTTTACAAACTACTATTCAGACTATGGTTGCTGAATATCAGACTAAAATAGGTAAATATCAAAGTGACTTAGAAAGCATGTCACCAATTATTAAACAAACAAAAGAAAAAGAAATTCAGGATTTAGAAGGACGTATTCAGCAGTTCCAGCAAACAGCTGATCAGGATATGCAGAATTTCCAGGCTGAAGCTTTTACTCCAATTTTGGAAAGAGCTAAAAAAGCAATAGAAGATGTATCAAACGAAAACGGATATACTTATATTTTTGATGCAGGTACCGGTGCTTTATTGTTTTACGAAAATGGCGATAACATTATGCCTCTTGTAAAAAAGAAATTAGGAATTTAAATTTCAGTTTAGATAATAAAAAAACCGGCTTCATTTTATTGATGCCGGTTTTTTTTGTGATTAATTACTTGTTATTTGAAACCAGAAAGGCATAATTATTTATACCAATTGAATTTCTAAATTGCTGATAAATATTTTGAAATATTTTTTTC
>CAYOKJ010000173.1:0-5820 GCA_964404485.1 uncultured Bacteroidales bacterium
TAAAATGCTTAAATGATAAAATGCTTAAATGATAAAATGCTTAAATGATAAAATGATTAAATAATAAAAACAGAAAAAATAAAAAAATAAAAACATGTAACTACCATTAATAAGTAATAAATACTCAAGAGAATGATTAAGAGTTCTTCTTAAATGTACTTATATGACTTATATGGTTTAAAAATTTAAAAAATGAAAAAATTACTTTTAATATTAGTTGTTGGATTTTGGATGATGCAATCGTATGCACAACCAACAGGATATTATAATCAAACTGAGAATTTGACAGGTGATGATCTAAAAACTGCCTTGAACAATATTATTAAAGATCATGTGGAATTTTCATATTTCGCAGCAAAAACAATATTTAAATTATCTGATGTAGATCCTGATAATCCTGATAATGTAATTCTTGTTTATACTGGTCGTTCCGAAGATAACTCGAATTATGGAACAGGTGGTGATTTTGTTAACAGAGAACATGTGTGGGCTAAATCTCACGGTAACTTTGCTGATGTACAGCCTATGTTCAGCGATGTTCATAACTTAAAACCGGCTGATGGTTCAGTAAATACTTCAAGAAGTAATCTTGATTTCGATAATGGTGGAAATCAGCATCCAGAGGCAACCGGTTGTTATTACGATAGCGATTCGTGGGAACCACGAGATGAAGTTAAAGGTGATATTGCCAGAATTATTTTTTATATGGATACAAGATACGAAGGGAATAATGGCGAACTAAACCTCGAAGCTGTTGATTTAGTAAATACTTATCCAAATGCTCAACATGGCAAACTTTCTGTTTTACTTGAATGGAATGCATTTGATCCTCCTGACGATTTTGAACGTAATAGAAATAATGTAATCTTTTCATGGCAAAAGAACAGAAACCCTTTTATTGACAATCCTGAATTTGCTGATCTTATCTGGAACGGAGCAAATGTTTCTGCTATTTCTTTTTTAGATTTTGCAATCAATCCTTCCAATCCTATTGAAGATGAAATTGTTAATTTAAATGTTTCCATATCCAGTACTCTTGGAGCTATTACAAATGCCAGTCTTTTTTGGGGATTAAATTATGATGAATTAACAAATGAAATTCCAATGACATCGGGTAGCAATAATGAATATTCTGTTGAAATTCCTGGTCAAAGTGGTGAAACAACAGTTTTTTATAAAATTGTTGCAGAAGATGGAACAAACACTATTTCATCAATAACTTATAATTATTATGTAGCTCCTGTTTTTAGTGGCGAAATTATAAGTATTTATGATATCCAAGGTCAAGTTGATGATTCTCCTTATGTTGACCAAATTGTAAGTACTTCAGGTATTGTTACTGCAAATTTTGGTGAAACATATTTTATCCAAAATGGTATGGGTGCATGGAATGGATTGTTTGTTTACGATCCCGGAAGAAATCCGAGCATTGGAGATAGCATAATTGTAACAGGATTAATTGAAGAGTATTACAATAAAACTGAGTTAAAAGAAGTTTCAGGATATTATCTCATTTCTTCAGATAATTCACTTCCACAAGCAGCTATCATTAATACTAATGAAGATTCTGAAGAATATGAATCAGTATTTGTAAAAGTTATTAATGCCGTTTGTACAGATGAAAATTTTCAATCAAATTTTTTTATGTGGAAAGTAAATGATGGCAGCGGTGATATGCTTGTCCATAATTCTTCGATATTTGAATATGATCCTTCAGAAGGTGAATCGTATGATATTACCGGACCATTAAATTATGATTTTGATGAATGGAAAATTGAATTAAGATTTGAGGATGATGTTATAATTGGTAGCGACATTACAGCACCTACAGTTTCTAATATCTTTGTTGTAAACAGCACTTCAATTAAACTGACCTTTTCAGAAGATGTTGAAGAAATATCAGCGGAAACATCAGGAAATTATTCTATTAATAATGGTGTTAATGTTATTGAAGTTAACCAACATGCTTTACAGAAATCTGTTGTATATATTGCTGTTTCTAAGATAGTAGATGGTGATTATATTCTGATAATTAACAATGTTGAAGACCTTGCCGGGAATGCTATGGAAAATGTTGAAATTGAATTTTCTTATGAAGGTTATGGAATTGAGAATTTGAATTTTGTAAATGCAGAGGTTTACCCTAATCCTATAAATAGTATTCTTCATTGTAAATTTGTTTCTTCAGAAAATGCAAATCTCAGTATTAATATTATTGATCTCTCAGGAAGAGAAATTATGAAAACATCACAGAATCTTGTAAATGGACAAAATAATTTTAGTATATTTTTGGGTGATCAAAAACCCGGAATATATTTCTTGGAAATGAAAACAGATAATAAAGTGTTCAGAAAAAAAATAATGTTTGAATAAATTTTAATAATTTTTAACAATTATTCAGAATAATTAAATTTGTTTATTTACGTTTAGTAATTTTAGAATATTCTTATATTTGTTATTTGATTGTATCATGATGCAATTTTTATATTGAAAAAATGTCAGATAGTTTAGTAATAATTCCTACTTATAAGGAAAAAGAAAATATTGAAAACATAATAAGAAAAGTCTTTAGCCTTAATAAAGATTTTGATATTCTTGTTGTTGAAGACAACTCTCCGGATGGAACAGCCGATATTGTTAAAAAGCTGATGATAGAATTCCCTGAGCGTTTGTTTATTGAAGAAAGAAGAGGAAAATTAGGACTTGGAACTGCATACATTCATGGTTTTAAATGGGCATTAAAAAGGAAATATGAATACATCTTTGAGATGGATGCTGATTTCTCACATAATCCCGAAGATCTGGTTAAGCTTTATAATGCTTGCGCAAATGAAGGTGCTGATTTAGCAATAGGATCCAGATATATTACTGGGGTAAATGTAGTAAATTGGCCTATTGGAAGAGTTCTTATGTCGTATTATGCTTCGTCTTATGTGCGTTTAATTACTAATATGAAAGTTATGGACACTACAGCCGGGTTTAAATGTTATACGCGAAAAGTCCTTGAAACTATAAAACTTGATAAAATTAAATTTACAGGTTATGCTTTTCAAATTGAAATGAAATTTACAACTTGGAAGCTTGGGTTTAAAATCAAAGAAGTACCAATTATTTTTACTGATCGTACTGCAGGTGAATCAAAAATGAATAAAAGCATTTTCCGGGAAGCCATATTTGGAGTAATTGACTTAAGATGGAGAAGTATAATTAACAAAATTAATAAATAAACTTCTAAAATAATTTTGGAATTAATAAACCCACAGATTCACAGATTGCCTGAGAGTCTGTGGGTTTTTTTATCTTTTATCCATTGCTTTTTGTAATTTAGCTGAATAAATATTCATTTCTGATGAAAAAAATAATTAATGCAAGAATTGTTAATGAGGGAAAAACTTTTTTAGGAGATGTTTTGATTGATGGTGAAAACATTTCAAAAATTATTTCGCGGAATGAAATCACAAAAATTATTGAAGATAAAGATTTAGAGATAATTGATGCAAAAGGAAAATTGTTGATTCCCGGAGTAATTGACGATCAGGTACATTTCAGAGAACCCGGGTTAACAAACAAAGCTGACATTTATAGCGAGAGTAAAGCAGCTGTGGCTGGCGGTATTACATCTTTTATGGAAATGCCAAATACAATTCCACAATCAACTACAATCGAAAATCTTGAAGCAAAATTTAAACTTGCTTCAGAAAAATCACTTGCAAATTATTCATTTTATTTCGGGGCAACTAATGATAATATTGATGAACTGTTAAAAGTTGATCCCAAGAATGTTTGTGGAATAAAAGTTTTTATGGGAGCTTCAACAGGAAATATGCTTGTTGATAATCCTAAAACTCTTGAAAATATTTTTTCGAAATCAAAATTGCTTGTTGCCATTCATAGTGAGAAAGAAGAAATTATTCAGAAAAACATCATAAAATTTAAAGAAAAATACGGAGAAGATGTTCCAATAAAGTATCATCCTGAAATACGAAGCGTGGAAGCTTGTTATAAATCAACAGAATTAGCGGTGAGGCTTGCAAAAAAATTTGAAACTCGTTTGCATGTTCTTCATTTATCGACTGCCAAGGAGATGGAATTATTTGACAATTCCATACCTCTGAAAGATAAAAAAATTACAGCAGAAGTTTGTGTTCATCATCTTTGGTTTGATAACAATGACTATGAAAAATTAGGTACATTAATAAAATGGAATCCTGCCATCAAATCACCAAAGGATAAGAATGCATTATTTGATGCTTTGTTGAATAATAAATTGGATGTTGTTGCTACCGATCATGCCCCACATTTACTGGAGGAGAAAAAACAAACTTATTTTAAAGCACCTTCCGGAGGGCCATTGGTTCAACATTCTTTACCGGTAATGTTAGAATTTTATCATGATAAAAAAATTACAATTGAGAAAATAGTCGAAAAAATGTGTCATGCACCATCTGTTTGTTTTAATGTTGAGAAACGGGGTTTTATTCGTGAAGGTTATAAGGCAGATCTTGTGCTTGTTGATACCAACAATTCCTGGAGAGTAAATAAGTCAAACATTTTATATAAATGCGGATGGTCACCATTCGAAAATTACTTGTTCAGATCGAAAATTACTCATACATTTGTGAATGGAAAATTAGTTTTTATTGAAGATTCCTTTAATGAAAATGTTAAAGGACAAAGACTAAAATTTGATAGGTAATATTTTAAAAATAAAAAATGATAAATAGAATATTTGTAGTTGTGTTGTCTGCATTATTATTTGTAGGTTGCTCACCAAAGATCGAAAAAATTATTGAAGAAACATATCCTGATGGGTCTCCAAAACTTGTAAAATTGTACGAGATAAATGGTGATTCAAAAACAATGTTAAATGAAATAAGTTACTATTCTAGCGGACAGGAACGTTACGAAGGAGCTTATAAAGATGGGAAAAGACATGGTAAGTGGGTTTATTATTACGAAAACGGAAATAAGTGGAGCAAAGGATTTTTTGATAATGGCCTAAGACATGGTTCTGGAACAACCTGGCATAAAAATGGAAATAAATATTTCGAAGGCAATTACAATCAAGGACACAGAGTAGGAACCTGGAAATTCTGGGACGAAAATGGAGATTTTGTAAAAGAGATTAATTATGATGATGAGTAAAATTTAATCTACTTTTCTCGAATACGCCCGAGCTACTCCTCTATATTTTCAACTTATTATTTTCATCAAGAATTTTTTTACTTTTCAAATAATTAATTAATTCAGAGCCACCTTTAAGCGTTTTAAGAAAAAGTTCTCTTTTCAAAGCCACTGATTTATTTTCAAATTGTTCAATATGAATTAAAACAAAAGGTTTTCTTTTAAACTGATTATAGAAAGTCGTTCTCAGAATACAAACGAACACTTGTAAAAAAAAAGGAAACTAGAAATGTCTGGAAAAGTAAAGTTTATGCGTTTTAAAAGTATTGCAGTAGAAGTACTACCACCTGAATTATGTCTTAATAATCGATTTTGGATGTTTGATGTATAACCTTTATATAAACGGTTGTCTTTTAACGAGTAAAGCACATAGACAAAATGCATAATAGCAGGAATTGTGTGAATAAAAAAAGCTTCTGTTTGAAAGTCTCTTAGTAGCGGGGAGTGGATTCGAACCACCGACCTGGCGTACGCCCGAGCTACTCTTCTATATTTTCAACTTATTGTTTTCATCAAGAATATTTTTGCTTTTCAAAAAACTAATCAATTCAGAGCCACCTTTAAGAGTTTTGAGAAAAAGCTCTCTTTTCAAAGCCACTGATTTATTTTCAAATTGTTCAATATGAATTAAAACAA
>CAYOKJ010000174.1:0-5759 GCA_964404485.1 uncultured Bacteroidales bacterium
TTATTTTTTTCATAATATTTTATTTTTAGTTTTTTGGTTTTAATTCTTCAATGATATTTGCATCTACCCAATATACTCCGCTAACACCTTCTCTTTTTGTACGTAAGAAAAGATATTTCCCGTCAGAAGACACTAAAGAAAGATGTTCTTGGGCGGGAGAATTAATGCTTGGTCCCATATTAATGGGCTTTGACCATGTGCCATCAGCATTCCTAAAGCCGATATATAAATCCGTACTACCGAATGAGTCCGGTAATACTCTCGAACTAAATATTAGGTAATCTCCATCGGGCGAAATGTACGGAGCACTACCTTTATAATCGGGATGTAAAATATTTGTCAAATTTTCCTTCTCCATGTATTCTCCGTCTTTATGGAGTGATCGGAATATTCCTTCCCCAGAACTAAAGTAAATATTTTCATCTTTATCTAATGAAAATTGCCAGTACAAACCTGTTCCATTCACATCAAAATTGAGGTAGTTGGGCCCTGAAAATGAATCCTTCTCCTTTTCATAATACCAAATACCTCTGACCGCATTGTTTTCGGGAGGCAGAGGAAATGTTGAAAGTAAAAAGATTTTTTGTCCATCCGCAGAGAAAAAAGGCGTATCTCCTTCCGCTAAAAACTTCTCAGGTAAAGTCCATACTCCATCCTTGATTTTTGAATACCATATTGTACATCCGCCGTTATATCCTACATCAGTCAAAATCGATTCTGTCCAAAAAGCGGCTTTTCCACCAGGGGAAAATGTGATATTGCTATGTCCTCCTTTTATTCTGGAAATAATACCTGGAGCAAATAATTCAAGTTGCTTCCCCGGTTTTTTTTGTCCCAAGTATTTACCTCTTAATTTAGTGTTTCCGGGAGGAGTTTGATCTGCACCTGTTGATACAAGCATATCAATGATTTCGCTTTTATTTTCTAAACCTGCCAGATAAAGCGGAGTTTCACCCAAAGGCGTTTTCGAATTAATATCAGCTCCTTTTTCAATAAGGATGTTGGCCACATCAATCCTTCCAAAGTATGAAGCATAATGTAAGGGGGTCCAATTGTAAGCATCAGTAGCATTAACTTGCAATCCTTTATTTATAAGATCTCCAACAATTTTATCAGAACCTCCAGCTGCTGCCCAATGAAGTATTGGTTGTTTTTTTAGTTCTGAAAGAAATTGCTCTCCTCCTTTAAAAATTAGTGCATTGTATAAATTCCATAATCTTTTATCTGTCGCATAATTTAATAACTTCAAGCCATCTTCACCATCTGCTGAAAACTGTGCATCTTTTTCCAATAAATAATTCACAATTTCTTCAAAGCCTCTCCAGGCAGCTAAGCTTAAAGGCGTATCGCCAAACAAATCAACTGCATCGATATTTGCACCTCCTTCAACAAGAATTTTCGCTGTTTCAATTCCCCCTCTTTCTCTAACTCCTATTACTAAAGGCGTTCTTCCGTAGTTATCTTTTATTTCAAGTGCAGCCCCACTTTCAACAAGAAGTTTAACAACACTTATATTGCCACGTGGTGCAGCCGTATGTAAAGCCGTATTATTTCTCCTTGTCACAAGATCAAGATTAACTCCTTTTTCGATCAATTTTTTTACAATTATAGTATCAGCAAGCATTGCAGCCCAATGCAAAGGGGTAAAGCCATTCTGATTCTGATTGTTAATATTAGCACCGTTTTCAATTAAAAAAAGTGATACTTCAGTGTGTCTATTTGCAATAGAGGTACATAAAGGGATGTCCCCCTCATTGTCTTTTTCATTGATAAGTTGCTTATTTGTATTAATTAATGATTTAACTTTTTCTAAATCCCCGATTGCTGCAGCTTCATGTATTTCAGAAGCATTTGTCAAAGTGGCAATAAACAAGCTGATAATTATTAAAAATGTTTTCATGATATTTTTTATTTTAAGTTTTTTGGTTTTAATTCTTCAATTTTTCAAGAACATCTGTGCTAACCCACATATAATACCCTATGTAATCATTACTATACTCACATCTTCTAAAAATCAAATATTTCCCATCCGGAGTTAAGGAAGGCCATTCTTCATTTTCGGGGGTGTTAATTTCGGAGCCAAGGTTTATTGCTTTAGTCCATGTTCCATCACTGTTTTTGAATGATACATATAAGTCTCCCCAACCATATCCTCCTTCTCTTTTGTTGGATGCAAATATTAAATAACTCTCGTCCGATGAAATACAGGTTTGCCAATCTGGAACATTTGAGTTAATATTTTGCCCCATATTTTTTGGAGTTGTATAATGCCCATCAATCAATTCAGAATAAAAAATATCGATGTCGTCAGCTCCTTCAATGGGGTAAAAAATGCTTCCTTTTTTAGATATTGAAGATTGCCATGCGATGCCAGGATGATTAAAAACCTTATCCACGGGAATGGCTTCCGACCAAGTTCCATAAGTTTTTGTGGATACCCAAAAGGTGTTTCCCGATCGTCCATTAATTGGTCGATATGATTTAAAATAAATTTTGGAACCATCGGAAGACAGGAATGGGTTTGAATCAGAATATTTACTCGAAAACGGAACATATGTTAGTGGAGACCAAATAGAATGATCATCCATTCTCGAATATTTAATTTTATTTGGACTACCCTGCATTATGGTAATGAACACTTCTTTTCCATCAGGTGAGAAGATTGGAGAACTATGTGTATTTGGTTCATTTTTTGCAAGGTCAAAAATGAATTTTATTGGTGTCTCACCTGGTGGTCTTTGTCCAAAGTAGTAACCTTTTACAGTTGATTGTTCATTTTCCTTATCTTCATTCTGTGCATTACAGTTGATAAAAGAAATAATAAGCACAATAATTACAATAATTGATTTTGTTTTCATGATTTATTTTAATTCTTTTGGTTTTAATTCTTTAATTTTTTGATCATTTTTTTTGCATTTTTATTTTCAGGATTTAGTTTAAGTAATTTTTCATAATTCTTTTTAGCAAGTTCCATTTGACCATTTTTCATATAGGTTTCTGCCAAATTCTCAAATAAATCAGGTGAATTATACTTATTGACACCATAACTAAATACAATAATGGCCTCTTCTATACGTTCAATTTCAATATATCTATCCCCAATTATCTTGATGACTTCTTCAGGAAGAATGTTTAACTTCCACATATTATCAAGGGTTGTTATTATAGAATTTTCAGTTAAACCTTTATCATTTCCTTCAGATATTGATTTATATTTTGAAAAAACCGAATCCATTTCTTCAATTAATATGGCTATTTTTTTATCTCTTAATTCTTGAAATTTCCGTGCAGCTTCCACAGCTTCTTTTAGCGCTATCTCCAATGCATCTTCTTCAGGTGATATAATATCTGGGATTACTCCTTTTGAATCCCAGTTTGTTAAGGTAACTTGACAAATTGGTCGACCATAAGGTATAAATATTTCAAATCTTTCATCGATGCTAAATACACCACCAATATTGCCCGCACCTATTGTTTTGGCACCAATAATCTTTGCTCTTTTTTGATTTTTTAATATATAAGTAAATGCCTCTGCTGCAGAACGGGTTTTCTCTCCTGTAAGAATAAACAATGGAGTATCCAGCATACGTGCTCCATCTATTTCTTCTAATGTCCAATTTTCATCCAATTCAGGTTCTCCTTTCCATTCAGTAGAAGCATAATGTATTCCACTGTCAAGGAAATAACTAATAAGAAGTTGCACTGTGGCAGGATCTCCACCTAAACTCTTTCGCAAATCAATTATAATTGCATTAGACCCGGATAAAAATCCCATTGCATTTTTAGCAGTTTCTTTTGCGAATTCAACAGGATGAAATCCTCTTAAGTCAAGATAGCCAATATTTCCTTTTAAATGCTCTACTTTATAAAATGCACAATTATACTTTCGAAAAAGATTTGAAAAGTCTATAGATGCCTTAATTTGATCATCATAGTTTGATTCAGGGTCTGCTTCTTCCACTTTATTTTGTTTTTTAACTGAAACATTCATATGCTCATCCATTGATATTTTTTTCAAATCAATGGTTAATAGTTTTGCGAGGTCCTCAGGATTTGTTGCATTATCATACTTCCCATTTTTAAATTGAACACGTATAAACTGAGAACAACTATCTGCTTTTAAAGGAAAAATGTATTCATCAACTAATAAATTGCTAATTTTGTCAATTATGTCTTTACAGTCAGAGTTACTAATTATAGTCGTTTCTGTTTGAGCAAAAAGGCAATTCTTACTGATAAAAATTAGGAGAACTGCTAAAAAAATAGTTTTAATGATTTTCATGATTATTATTTTAAATCGTTTGGCTTTAATTCTTCAATTTATCCAGCATTTCTTTGGCATTTTTGTTTTCAAGATTAAGCTCCAGAATTTCTTATAATATTTAATGGCTTCATCTTCTTGTCCGTTTTTCATATATGTTTCAATAGTTGGAATTATTTGCTTTATTATAAAAACGATAGTTTATTTTTTTAAAATTCTCTCTATATTATTTAGTATAGCTAAGTATTCTTCTGATCTGTTAATCAAAGTTTTATCGTTAGATTTTGAATTGATTAATTCCACAAACATAATTACAACAATCTCTTCCGGCGAAATAGTTCCTTCTACTAAATCAGCTCCCCAATAAAAATTTTCAAACTCATTACTGCATTTAAGAATAGGATGGCGGCATGAGTCACAGGAAGATTCCCAGCAATTCCCATTAAATTCAATTTCATGTAGCTTTATTTCCAAGTATACCAACAGGACGTTTATACGAGCAGGAAAATCTATATATCCTTCCCATTTAGGATATTTAGAAAGTAATAACATACAGTAATCTCTCTCTTCTCCCGTTGCAATTTCTTTTAATGATATTTTGTAAAATTCTTTCTTGTCATCGGGATTCATTAGTTTATTATCTCTTAATTCATGTGATAAATTAAGACATTGAATCTTCTTAAATCCCAAGGCATTATACAAATTCTCCCTTTTTATAGGATGGTTTGTTGAGTAGATATGCATTATTTCATGAATGAACAATTGTTCCATATAATCTCTAATATATTTTAAAAAAAAGAAGTATGAAGAAGATAATCGAATTGTTGATGGACAAACAATTGCATTACGACAGGTGTAAAATGAGTTAAATTCTTGTTCTCCGGTAGTCCTGATAAAGAACAAGGTATCAGGTAATACATTGGGTGTTGTTTCAAGAATTTTAGAATAGGCACTAGTAAGATGTTTGATAACAGATTTTTTATCTCTTGAACTCCAATTACGAAATTGCTTTTTATGGTAATTAATGTATTCTTTTTGACAATCATCTAATGTTCTATTTGACAAGTCTTTTTTCAATCTGAGACCTATATCTAGCTTAGACATCTTTTTTAAGAAATCTGACTTAGTAACATATTCATTTCCTTCAATGGCATCTAGAAAAACTACTGTCTTTGTATTTATCAAAAAGCAATTGGTTTTGGTACATCCTAATGTAGTTGACAGAAAAAATAAGCTTATAATATATGTTGGAAATAATTTCATGATTTTTAATTTAAGTTTACTTGTGATTAAAACTGCTTCATAATATTTGATTTCATAGATTTGGATATAGAATTATTGTTAATCTTTTTCCATATGGTTTTAATTCCTCAATTGAAAAATTTAATAAACTTTTAATCTATTTATCTATTTTAGATAAAATGAATTCAAGTGCTCTATCTCTGCCATTTATATCATCCTGAATAGAGTTTTCAACCACGTGATCAGGTATTAAACC
>CAYOKJ010000175.1:0-5587 GCA_964404485.1 uncultured Bacteroidales bacterium
TCTTTGTCAAGGCAAATATTCTTTACATCCGTACGGACGGAAATAATATTTAACGTAGAGAAAGTAAAAAAGAAACAAAATATATCGGTAATTTGGATGTTCAGTTTGTATTAACAGGCTTGACAAATATGATTATTAATTATAATGAAAATATATACGCACTCAGTACAAACGAGCGCAAGCTGATAACAAAAAACTCGCTTAGCGTCTTGGAGGCGCTAAGCTGATGTAGATCATAAACTCTATTATCTTACTATTTTCGAGCTTTTTAAAATTATTGAATGATAAGTTTTGCTGTTGAAAAGTTTATTGTCTTTGAAAATACTTTTACAAAATACAATCCCTTTTCCATATCTTCGATGTTTACAATAACTTGTCCCGATAGCGATCGAGATTCTCTTTTGGGAATTATTATTTCTTTTACCTTTTTCCCAAAGACATCAAATATTTCAATTTTATAAGGAGAATCTTGAAATTTATAATCAGAAATATGTGATGCGAAACAAACCCGTATGGGAAATTTATTAGTAGTCGGATTTGGATAAATAGTAAGTGATTTTGCTGATTTTTGTTCTTCAATATTTAAATGATCAAGGCAATCGTAAATTGCTTCCCATCCTGATGAAGTAGTTGCATTATCCGAATGGAATTTAATTGTTAGTGATGGTCCAGAAGCAAATATTGTGTCAGGGCTGTTAGTTCCTGAATATCCTCCAATCACAGGTGCAAGAGTATCCGAACCATCAAAAATCCAAAGAGAATCATATCCGGCTTCAAGATTGAAAGATGAAAATATTAATGATAAATTCTCAACATTTTCAGGAGCAATTGTAAAAAAATAATCCTCATTATTATAATGATCCCATGCAGGGCCACCGGTATCAAAAATTGTATCGCGACAAGCAGGAATCCTGCAATTAGTATATTCATCATTAATAACATCCCACAATTCAGTATATCCATCATCATAACCCAAAGCCCAAACACCTATCCCGGAAAGGCCACGCTGATTAACAATATCATATCTTTCTGCTAATCCGAAATTTTCTTCGAGGAAACATTGAAACCATTTATCGTTACTTTGGAAGGCATAATAATTTGAGAAACTTTTATTATCCCAATGTTTATTTTCATATGAATAATTGCCACTTGAATTGTTTTTTATTTGAGCATAAGTGAGAGCTGTTCCCGAACCTATTGTAGTTGAAGGGATAGTGTTGCTTACAGTATGCCATTGACGACCATAATAGGGAAGGCCCAGAACAAATTTTGAAGCAGGCATCCCTTTGGAGTAATAATATGAAATTGTACGGGAAATATTGTAATTATAGCCCGAAGTGAGACTGTAAAGCGGTGCCACCGGTCCTGCCTGACTGCTTCCATTCCAATAATAATCATAAGCCATAATCATAAAAATATCAATATGGTCTTTTATCATTTCTATATTGTAAATTTCACTCCAGTCAACTGCAGGCATTGCAATACTAATAATTGAACCCGGTATTGAATCATGAAACTGCTCGCAAATATTTACAATAAATTGATTCAGATAAGTGCTCTGCGACCATGGAACTGCCTCAAAATCCAGATTAATTCCATTTGCATTTCTTTGCTGAACTAAAGAAATAAGATTGTTGATAAGATTTTGCTGTGCAGTTGGATTTCCGAAAAATATTGAATGACTCGAAAATAAAGTAACACAAAGATGGGTGCGCACATTATTAGCCTGAGCTGAATCAACAGCATCTGCTGTTAACCAGTCGTGTGTTGTTACCGGATCGCCTGTTACAGGATTAACTTCATATGAAAAATAACAAAGGTCTGATAATAAATCCCACTGATAATTTAAATATGATGAGCCCATCCAATAAGGATGATAACCAAAAACAATTTTATCGAGATTACAATTTGTATCGGATGTTGTTTTATAAATTCCTGAAAAATTATTTATTGAATCGAATTCAGAAATTGTTTTTAATCCAAGTTTGTTATAAAATTCGGATTGTGTTTGATGAATAGATTTTAATTGTTTTTGTTGAGCATGAACATTAAAAATCATAGAAATGAATAATATGAATATGATATATTTTTTAATGTTCATTGTGAGATTGTAGTTTATTGAAGTTTTAATAAATCCGCCAAATCTTTAAGATTTAGAGGATTTTGTTAACGAAATTAAATTATCAAATCATCCAGACTTCTTTTTGGAACGTGATGAGTTTTTTCTTCATCTCTCCAATATTTAATATCATTATCTTTCACAGTTTCGATAACAACCTTTTCTTTTGGTTTTCCAAGAGCAATAATCAAATAGATTTCGTAATTATCAGGTATGTTAATCTTTTCTGATAAAACATTTCGTTTTATTGAACCTATCATACAACCTCCTAAACCTTTTTCTACAGCTCCCAACAAAATACTTTGAGATGCAATTCCAACATCAAATTCAGGTTTTTTTGGAGAGTTTTTGTCACCGAGGATAATAATGTAAGCTGAAGGTCTTTCTTCCTCAATTGGTGCTTCCCAATCTTTTATATATCCAGCCCAGGCAAGATTAGGAAAAATTAAGTTATTTGTTTTTTGATCAGAAGACAAAATAAACCGTAAAGGTTGAAGATTTCTACTGGATGGTGAAAGTCTTGCAAGATCAACAAGTTCTTTTAAAATCCCAATAGATATTTTATGATCACCGTAAAACCTACGGTAGCTTCTGTTTTTACTTACAAGATCTTTCAACATGTTTATAAATTAAAATTCCGGTTTAATATATAATTTTCAAATTAACTAATTTTCAAATCATCAAATTAACTAATCTTTCACAATAGTCATCTCATCAACAAGATGACTTGCGCCTGCAAATTTATCGACAATAAAAAGACAATATCTTATGTCGAGAGAGATATTTCGGCATTGGTCAGGGTCGTACATAAGGTCGCTCATTGTTCCCTCCCAGTTTCTGTCGAAATTAATTCCAATCAACTGACCTTCTGCATTCATAACCGGACTACCGGAATTTCCTCCGGTTGTATGATTTGTTGCTGTAAAACAAACATGCATTGTTCCGTCGGAATCACCATATTTTCCATAATTTTTACTGTTATAAAGCTCTTTTAATTTATCTTCAACAACATAATCGTAGATATCAGGATCTTCTTTTTCCATTATCCCGCTAAGAGTTGAATAATATTTATAATGTACAGCATCGCGTGGAGAATAATCTTTTATGTTTCCGTAATGAACTCTTAAAGTAGAATTCGCATCAGGATAAAAGCGTTTATTGGGTTGCATTTCCATTTGAGCTTTCATATAAATTCGTTGCATGCTGTCGATTTGAGCATTCAGTAATCTGTATTTTTTCTGAAGGTTGTTGTAATAATATTCGCGAAAGCTACTGATAAGTTCATAAGCAGGGTCTTTTTCAATTTTGCGGTATTTCTTTGATTTATATTTATCAAGGAATTTGTCAACCTTTTTTTCGGAAGTCATAAAAGATTTTTTGAAAACAAAATCCGCATATTTTTCAAAATCAGCACTAAATTTATCTTCAATTTTATTGAAAATTGATGGAAGATAATTTCTGTCAAGATTGTTATAATAGATTTTTAGAAGTTCTGAGAGCATTTTTTTATCAATACTTACTTGATAATTTTTAAAATAATTTTTTGCTCCTGATTTAAGATCTTTAGCCAGGGTAGAAATATCTTCTTTTGATACATCTTTAATTTTGCTGGTAGTAATTAGTCTTGAATAATTTCCAGCATAACGAACAATTTCTACACCAAAACCGGATTCGGTTAAATAATCCATTGCGAGATTTATTGGAGTAAGTTCTAAATATAATTTTTTAAACTCAGGAATTAATTGACCATATTTTTTGTTTCTTTCAGGAGTTTGGTTTGCCCACTTAACGAAATTGTTTTCAAAAGCAACTTTTTTGTTTATTGCGTTCAACTTTTTTATTCCACGATTTTCACCAATCATTTTTTTCCAGTAATTAGCAACTCTTGCATGTTTCGATGCATATTGAATACGTACAAGATCGCTTTTTATGATTGAATTATGCATTATATCAAGTTTTTTTTCTCTTAGATTTATCCTTGCCGGATTTTCAAACTGAGTAATCATCTTAATTGCATAAGAAGGAATATACTCTTGAGTACGTCCGGGATAACCAAAAACGAAAGTGAAATCACCTTTTTCGAATCCGTTTAATGAAATCGGAATATGATATTTTGGTTTGTAAGGAACATTGTCTTCGGAATATTCTGCCGGGTTATTGCTGCTGTCAACATAAATTCTGAACATTGAAAAATCGCCTGTATGACGAGGCCACATCCAGTTGTCTGTGTCGCCACCGAATTTACCTATGTTTGATGGAGGAGCCCCGACAAACCGTATGTCTTTAAAAGTTTCTGAAACAAAAAGGTAATATTCGTTGCCGTAATAAAATGGTTTTACTTTGGCTTTGTAATGAGTGTCTTTTATTGCTTCCTCTTTTATAATATTAATGTGAGCATTGATTATAGAATCTCTAATTGCTTCAGACATATTTTCGGTAACACCTTTTAAAACCTGAAGACTTACATTTTCCATCCTGATAAGCAAAGTGACAGTTAGTCCGGGGTTTGGAAGTTCTTCGGCATGGTTCATAGCCCAAAAACCATCTGTAAGGTAATCATGTTCGAGAGAGCTGTGTCTTTGAATAGATCCATATCCACAATGATGATTTGTGAGAAGAAGACCTTGGTCAGAAATAATTTCTGCTGTACATCCTCCACCAAATATTACTATAGCATCTTTAAGACTTGATTTGTTAATACTATAAATGTCTTCAGCAGAAATTTTCATTCCCATTTCCTGCATCTCAGTTTCATTAAGCTGTTCGAGCAATATTGGTAACCAAATTCCTTCGCCGGCATTTGTAATATTTGTAAAAAATAGTAATCCCGAAAGGATTATTAAACTGATAATTTTTTTCATGTTTGTGTAGTTTTGTTTTCTGAAAAATATTTATAATAAAACTCTAAATCTGAAATTCGAATTTATTAATATTTATTGGTTTTCAACCGCAATACAAGAAATTTCAACATCAACAGCCATTGGTAATCCGGCTACATGCATTGCTTCTCTTGCAGGAGGATTAACTGCGAAATATGAGCCATAAACCTCGTTTACATCAGCATAAATTTTCATGTCAGACATAAAAATAGAACATTTAACAATGTTTGAATAGTTCATTTTTACTTCTTTCAAAATGGCTCCGATATTCTCCATTATTTGTTTTGTTTGGGTTTTAATGTCTTTGTTATTAAGTTTTCCTGTAAAAGGATCAATTGCTATTTGTCCCGAAATATATAATGTTCCATTAGCAAGAATAGCCTGACTATAAGGAGCAATTGGTTTTGGTGCGTTTGAAATGTTTACTGTTTTTTTCATTATTTAATTTTTATGTTATTTTAGAATAGTGCAAAATTATGAATTTTTATTGAAATAATTTGAGTTTTAAGTTTCATGTATCGAATTTTAAAATCTAAAATAAATCAGTTCACCCTGTGGAATAGGGGCTTTCATATACATAAGCACCAAA
>CAYOKJ010000176.1:0-5547 GCA_964404485.1 uncultured Bacteroidales bacterium
GGTATTAAAAAGACGATCCATACAAATAAAAATATGATTACTATTTTTTTCATTGCTTTCTATTTTAAATTCTCTGGTTTTAATTCTTCAATGATTTTTGCACTCACCCAATAGGCTTGACTATTGCTTATAAAAAATATATAGTTCCCATCTGAAGATATTCTTGGTTGGTTAGCGTCCATTTTTAAATACGCCTGAAAATAGAGTCGTTTCCCATCATATGAATAAAAAGGACTCTTGTGGCTATATTTTTTGTCCGCTATCAACGTTTTTTTTCTTTAAATAAACAACATTTATGTGTATCACCTTATTAGTACACTGCAAATGTAAGGTAGCAAATTCAAATTTCCAAAATTTTTTTATTTTTTGAGAGAAAATAAACATTATAATTGATGGTAAAAGGTGTAATAAAAGAAGTTTTACCATCGATGTTTGTTCAATCTGATTAGTGGATGAAGGCATTTTATTCATGTCATGTAATTTTAAGGTCAAAAAGTCTTCATTTAAATTTAAAGCCTTATAGTTCTATTTCTTCAATTTATTAAGCATTTTACGAGCGTTCTCATTATCAGGATTTAGCTCAAGGGACTTTTCATAATTTTTAATTGCCAATTCTTTTTGTTCATTTTTCATGTATGCTTCTCCTAAACTATCGTAAGCATTTGAATATAATGGATATAAGCGAATACCAAGTTCGAAAATAGCTATTGCATCTTCTAACTTTCCCTCATATATAAGATCATATCCCATTAAATTTAACAGACTTTCAGAGACTATTCTCACCTGATTGTTTTTCATTGAAGAATCGGCATATGCAATTGCCCCAGAAAGGCCATGGGTATGCATAATTTTATAAAAAGGACTATCCATTAGTCTTGATATGGACCAAAGATCTGCTACCCCATAAAATTTATGACTGATCCCAGAATGTACAATAATCAAATTTTTATGAGGTGCAATAAAAACATTTTGCCCCATAACTCCTCCGATCGAGTAACTCATACTAGAATCAGGATCCATATGCCCCTTCCAATGATATTTATAATGAGTATTACTCAGCCATTTCGAAGGTACAGGAGGATAGTAATCTTTGATATTTAAAGTAGCTTCATCGCTGGTTGATTCAATAACCCAATCTTTTGGAATAAGTTGTTTTCCTTCCCAATTGCCGAATTCAAGATAGAGTCGGCCGTATTTGGCAAAATCAATAGGCCTGACAAATAAGCTGGATGATTTTTTCTCAAAACCACTTTTTTCACTATCGAGCCCCCAAAGTGCTGGAAATTCCATTCCACACGGTTCCCAAATTTTTTCTTCTAAATATTCTGATACCGTCTTATCTATTGCTCTTTCGAGTATCAATCCTGAAAGTTCAGCATTAAAATCATTATAGTAGAATTGTTTACCGGGCTCGGATATGATATTTAAGTTTTTTAATATGTATTTTCTAAGATTTGGGTGATAATACGAAATTGGATCTTCATCCCAAGGTAATGGAATATTAAACAGTGTTGATTTTCGTTGTTCGATTCCAGATGACATCATTAATAGATTCTTTAATGTGATTTTCTTGAATCTTGGATCTTGCTTTATTAATTCGGGTAAATATTTTGTAATTGGATCTTCTACGCTACTAATATGTCCTTCATTAATTGCTATCCCAATAAGTGAATACACATAGGATTTGGTCATTGACATAGCCATTGACAAGTCATCTCTTTGAAAACCACCAAAATATTTTTCATAAATAATGGTATCATTTTTTATTATAATTAAAGCCGTTGTTTTTGTCTTTTTAATGTATTCTTCAAAATTTGTTACTCCAAGTATTCTAAATTTATAATTAAACAAAGATTCAATATAGGCCTCATCTGTTTTTTTTTCGAATTGAAATGGTTTATCTGAATTCAGAATTTTACGGGTAGGAAATTTTTGAAAGTCGCTGTTGCCTGGCGGTGTCCAAAAAGTATACCTATATGCATATTTTGGACTGCATGCTGCCATAAAGAAAACAAAAAATATAATTAAAACGATTAGGATGATTCCAAGAATTTTAGTAATGCTTTTCAGAAATTTCATGTTATTTTATTTTAAAATTTTTGGTTTCAATTTTTCAATAATTTCAGCAGAAACCCAGTACACAAACTTATCATTTCCTACATAAAATATATATTTACCATATAATGAAATTGCCGCTACACCTTTCATTAGTATTTAAAAGCTCTAATAGTATTATTATAGAATGTTGGCACAATTAGTAGCTCTTTTTCAGGTATGTATTCAAAATCAGCAGTGTAGCTTCCTTTATTTTCAGTATGCAATATTAAGTGGATCGAGCCGTCTTTTAATACCTTATATATTTTACCTTTCCATAATGACACCAATAGGTTCCCCTTACCATCAAGTCGTATACCATCTATAAATCCTTTTGGAAATCTAGCAATTTTGGAAACTTTTTTGGTTGATAATTGAACTGACTTTAACCAACTGTCACCGCTATTGCCATATAAAAGTTTCCCTTCAGTTATATATAATACATTAGGATCAAGAACATCATTACCAGCTAACCATTCTTCGGGAATACCGTTTGAGATTTTCCAGATAACATTTTTCCGAGAATCTGAGATATAGATATTGCCAGCATTATCTATTGCAAGATCATTTAAGAAAATAGAACCTGGAACATCTATTCGTCTTATTATCTCTCCCTTATCTAAATCAATTTCTGCTACTTGATTTCGTTCTGCTACATATAATTTATCATTATAAATAGACATCCCTAATGGATTATTTAATCCATCAATCCATTCTAAATCAATAATTTCTCCATTTAATGAAACTTTTGAAATATGTTGTGTTACATTTAGATTTCCAATATTTAATTGATCGAAATTTGTTACATACAAAACTTCTCTTTTTGAATCCCACAAAACAGATTCTGAAATAGTAAAAACTTTTTCTGTTTCCCAAAGATTAGTCAACTTTTTATCCATGAATATTGAATTACCATCCTGAAATATAAATCCCCAACCACCCATTGCCTCAGCCAATCCAATAAGGATTTCATTATCCCCTTTCTTTAATGGCAAATACACTGCGTCATTCAATCCAATAATTCCAAGAAAAGAAGGATCGCGCTGCGTATATGCACTATTGCCAAAAAATATTTTTTTCTCATTCAGAAAGATCATGATTGCATCACTATACCCGAACTTAATTTCAAGAAGTGTGTCTTTTTCGACGGTGATAGTTGTTTTAGCATAAACAAGGTCAGTAGCTCTGGAGATTCTTCCATAATAATTTGCTATATTGACTAAGCCATCATTATCTGCATGAACATTCTTCCATGTGATATTGCTTAAATTCTGTTGAGTAGGCGTTTTATTAAAGTCGACATCCAGAATCCCGAATGGTTGCGAGATATCCCAACTTGAAATGATACCAATAGGAAGGTCTTTTATTGGGGGTTCTTCAAAAATGAGTGAATCTGTTTCATAATATGATAAGTTTGAAAAGAAAGCAGTATTGTTTAAAGGACCTTTTAAACTAATTGAGCCCTCACTTTCCCCATGATAAAGCTCGAGAATTCTAAGGGAAGGCATTTGGTCATTATTTATGAACACTCTTGCCCTCGATCCTTTAATTTCAATTTTAACATGAAACCATTCATTTTTTGGGATGATAATAGGTGCAGTACAGCCTTCACCATTAAAGAGTTGCCAAGAATCAATACCATTTGTGCACGGAGTATATTGTAAAGCATCTGGATAAAGTCCTGCCCGATGTGGACGAATATAAAAATGCTCATAATCCATTTGAGATTGCATCCTAAAATTAATTCCAGGATAAGACCGCTCACCAGTAACAGCCAAATCAAATTCAATTATCCCATTTTTAAATTTGGTGTCTGATATTGTTCCATATCCTTTAAAAGCTGATTTGCCTAGATGCTCAGTTATTTCTCCTTGGATAATATTAAATTGATCAGAGTTAAATTCTATTTCTATTCTCTGTTGTTGCGAGAATAAAATGCTACAATTACATAAAATTATAATTGTGGTTAAATATTTAATTGTTTTCATATAATTGTCCTCATTATTTAATTTTAATCTTTTGGTTTTAATTCTTCAATAATTTTTTTGAATTTAAATGCATAACTATGAATATTAATTTGATTTCTCAATTGTTATTTAAAAGTAAATTGATCGCTGAAATGATTTCTATTTCAAGCACTTCACCTTTTGCGGCATTTGACATTACAATCACTGCATTACCGCGGTTTGGCCAACCAATCAGCCAACAATTTAATCCTGGCAGGTTTCCCCCGGGATGCAGAAATAAGAAATCTTTTCCTTCACCCATTATAAATACACCAAGACCTTCAGATAAAGGAATCCCAAACATATTGGGATCAAGATCCTTATGATTGTGAAAAAGTGTTTTGGTCATACTTTGTGATAATATTTTTTCTGATTTTCCATTATATGACAGCATAATTTCGTTGGTGAATTTTGCAAGATCAGACGGCGTTGTTGTCAGCCCTCCATGCGCAAGAGCCGTTAAGTGCATTCTTGGTAATTGAGAAATTCCTTCTGCATCATGCGGCATTGCTTCAAGATTTTTATTGCTTGAGTCCAATGGATAATTAAATGTACTGCTAACCATCCCTAAAGGTGTAAATATAATTTTATCTGCAATTTGCTGAAATGATTTTCCTAATATATCCTCAAGTAACAGCTGTATAACATCATAAGCAACATTAGAATATTGCCACTGGGAGCCTGGAACAAGCTCCGGAATTGCAGGTTTATTAAGTGCAGGCGACTCTCCTTTTAACACATTTAAAAGAGTAGGATAACCAATATTTTCATCATGACTGAAATTTGTAGTTGGCAAACCAGCCTGATGGGTCAATAATAATCGAAGTGTAACTTTCTTCTCAGTTGTAAATTCATTTTCTGGTATTTGCCATGATGTTAAGTAGCTATTGACATTTTCATCCAGATCAATTAAACCATTTTGTACAAAATGAAGTGCCAATGCTGCGGTAATAAATTTACTTGTTGAAGCTGCCTCAAAAATAGTATTTGTAGTGACTGGCTCATTCGTATTGGCATCTATTATGCCGTAGGCCTTCGTCCACACTAATTGATTATTATTAATTACAGCAATACTTACACCGGGTGTACTGTAATATTTCATCCTTTCGATTATGTTATGTGGACTTGCCAGCTGTGCACTGTCAGGTTGAAACACATTAGCAAGTGATTTAAATTCGATTAGGTTATTTTCGACAAAATGGATTTGTTGTTCAATTCTATTATTGTTTTGTTTCTGAGAACAAGCACATAGAATTAACAAAACTGCTGTAATCGTTAATAGTTTTTTCATAATTTTTTTTTAAGATTCGATTTAGTTTTTCCTTTTATATTTTTTGGTTTTAATTCTTTAATTGAAAAATCTAATGAACTTTTAATCTATTTATCTATTTTAGATAAAATGAATTCAAGTGCTCTATCTATGCCATTTATATCATCCTGAATAGAG
>CAYOKJ010000177.1:0-5510 GCA_964404485.1 uncultured Bacteroidales bacterium
ACATCTTTCTAATCTAATATTGTTTTTTGGAAGCAACTGTCATTCTGTTCCGATAATTATCGGAATTCGGTTTATGGCAATGTTAGCAAAGAGAGGTGAACTTTCTCATTTTGTTTTTGTTGGTTTGAAACTCGCGAAAGAATCTTTGAGCGTTTTCAAACATGCTTTGTAAAAGGCTTTTTTGCGTTTTCAACTATAGTATTTAAAAAGTCTCTCTTGTCATCCTCTTAGAGGGTTTTGTGTGGAGCTTCATTAAATCATCAAAGAAATTTTTTTATTAAAAACATAAGAAATATACTTCCATGGTAATACTTTGGTACTATTGAAACACTACCATAAGCCTTATAAAATAATCTGTAAATTTTGATATCTTTTGCGAGGATTAATAAAATAACATGATTTAATTTATATTGAACATATTTCATATAAGATGAAATGAACATAAACTTTTTTAATTATAAATTTAGCAAACGAAATAATTAAAATAAGTTTTTTCGAAAGCGAAGCCTTACATAGAATTATAAAATTAATATATGTATGAAACAATTGAAACTTTTGATTTGAGGTGATAATACAGTGAAATTTTTAGTTATGTCAAATATATTCTTTTGTATTCAAATGTTGCATTTTTTATGTTTTGCCTAAAAGTTGCTTATTCATTATTACCGGTAAAACAAATGGATTAATCCATATTTATAAATTTAAAAAATATAATAAAATGGCAACAATTAAAAAAGGGATACTCGGAGGAGTATCAGGAAAAGTTGGTAATGTAGTAGGCGGAAGCTGGAAAGGTATAAGTTACCTTCGTACATTACCCGACAGCGTAAATGACGCAAAAACAGAAAAGCAACTAAGTACTCGTCTTAAACTTAAGATGACAATGCAGGTGTTGCAACCATGTACCGAATTTATTCGTATTGGGTACAGGGCTTATGCTAAAAAGATGACAGCATTTAATGCTGCTACATCTTATCTTTTTCATAACATTTTTACAGGAGACTATCCAAACTTTCAGATAGATTTTTCTAAGGTGTTGGTTTCGAGAGGAGAACTCACAGGAGGTGATAATGTGGCTTGTGCTGCTAGTGTAGCAGCTAAAGCAGATTTTAGCTGGGACGATAACAGCTCAACAGGTACTGCATCAGCTGATGATGTGGTAATGGTTATGGTGTATAACCCGGATAAAAACAATGCAGTATTTAATATACAATCTGCACAAAGAAGTGACGCAGCATATAGCTTGAGCCTACCACTAAATTATAGTGGTGATAATGTTCATTGTTATTTGTGTTTTATTGATCTTGGAAATTTTATGAGTAGCCAGGCTAAACATGCAATTTCTAAAAGTAATTATGCAGGTAGTATAACAGTATTGTAGTTCTCTTCTGTCTTAAATGTATTTGAAAAAGAATACAAAACTAAAAAAGTCGTTTTTAATTAAACGACTTTTTTATTATATAAATTTTCTCTAATTTTGTATGTCTTCATTTTTTAAATCTTTATTATTATGTTTCCTACCTTTAACATATTTTTTTATATACTATCCGACGAACTTATGCCCTGGCTTAATGAAAACTCAGAAGAGAAAAAATTTGAATTATTAATTAACCAAATGGGTGAGTCTTTCCTTGCAAAGTCACAAATATTTTTTAAAGACATAATTATTACCTATAAAAAACTGAATATTAATATCTCTGTAAAGATTAAAAATGAATTTGAGTTTCTTAGCAGATATCCTGAAACAGAAGCAGCAGCTATGTTTTATAAAGCTATTTTTGATTTACCAGCGTTAAACTACAAACAAAAATTTTATAATATATTAATTGCCCAGAGTATTAAAAGTTATTATACAATATGCAATAATCTGTTAAAATATAATGTAAGTGATGATTTAGAAAAATATTATTTTAATAAGATAATCACTCTGGTAAACAAAATTTTAAGTTTTCAAGTATTAAAAACAGAAGCATTGTCAGCAGAAAATCTTGAGATAATAAGAAAAATCCAAATTGTTTTGACTGTGCTTATATCTAAATTAAAAACTGTTAATAAAAATGTTTTCAATAATAAATTTATTAATGATACTGTATTTACTTTAAATACATTAATTGACAACGACAGTAATACTAAGCTTAAGACTAATTTACAGCAAGTTGTCGAAAGCCTGTTTTATGAGCAAATTAAAGATGAGCCTAAAATTAGAGAAGAAGAAAATAATAAAAAGAAGAAGATAGCTGATAAATATCTTAAGACTGAAAAAATTACTATTTATGATCTTTTAGATGAAAACAATAAATATAATAAAATCACAAAACAATTAAAAAATTTTCCCAATAATATTAAAAATAATGATGGTACTAAAGAAATAATTAAATCAAGTGAAGTACTGGAATTATTAAAAATAAGTAAAAGTACTTTATGCAGATTAAGAAAAAATGAAAAAATTAAATGTTTTAAAGTTAATTCCCAATTTCGATATTGTAAAGAAGATATACTGAATTTTTTAAATACTAAATAGAGCCCGTTTACAAAGTCCGCTAACATCGTTATACTCGTTTTGAAAACAGTCATCCATACGGACTCCTTGATTTTCAAAACTACGAATTCCGATAATTATCGGAACGACAGCTAACTTTCTATTCCAGACTCTTGACTTTATGGACATACACTATTTAGTTGAACTGATAACCAGAAAAGCCGAGGGATCTCCGGGCTTATACCTGCCAGCCGGCCTGGTTCTCCGCCGCATGCAGCGGGGAGCTTCATTTAAAAATTATAAAAATTTAATTATATGAAAAATAACAAAAAAAATAAAGTAAACTCATTAAAAATAAATGAGAGAAAAATTTCAGACAGGTATTTTTTTAACATACTTCCATTTGAGTGTTTAGAAAAAGAAATTGTATTTTATTATTCAATTGAAAAAATTAAAGGATTACATCGTTTTCATAAAAGCATACTTCCTAAGGATATTTGTGAACAGACTAAAAAGTACAACAGCAATGAAGAAGAATATATTTATTCGGATTTCTGCAAGAGGGAAGATTCATTAGAATATAAGATAAATCTTAAGAAATATCCATCTATTGCCAGGGCTTATTATACAAAAAAAATACAGAATTATTTATTTGAAAAAACTGATTATAGTATTTGTAATTTTCTGTACGACACACAGTTTTTTTGTCTTAACAAATCAATAAAAAAGGATAAAATTAATTGTTATGATAAATTTACATTAAGAGTGCAGTTCGACTATCAAACTGATGAAGCTGAATTATTAGTAAGTTATGATGGAATAAGCCGTATACTAAAATCGAGTGTGAACTTACTTACCGAATCTGAAAATTTTGACAGTTGTAAAATTAAAAAAGTTGCCTTTGGAAATAGGATTTACAGTTATGATAAATTGCCAAAGAAGGCAAAATATCATTTAAATGAAGTTTATCCTGTATTAAATAAAGAGTTGGATGAGCATTTAAATTTTGATTTTGATTATATTAGGATAGAAAATAAACTGCAGATATTTTACGATAAAATAAGCAGTTTTTATAATATTTATTTAAAAAACAGTGATTTTAAAAAAATTATTGCTCATAATGATAAATGGAAATTTATTGAGGAAGATAATTTAGGCAGATTACCAAACAGTATAGAAAACACTATGGTTTTCGGAGAAGAAAAGACAGATAAAGACCCATACTATGGTATAAAAAATAATGGACCTCTTGAGCTACCTAAAGGAAATCATTTTAAATATTTTTTTATTTATTTCGAAGATGATGAAAAATCAGCGAAAATTCTTTATGAATATATTATTAAAAAGAAAGGATTTTTAAATCTTAAGGATTTTACCAGAATTCCTATTGTATATGATAAAAAGCTAAATGTAATAATAAAAAAAGGTGAGGATGCTTACGAAAAGGTAAAAGACTTTTTACAAACTATTAGTCTTGAACCAAATGTAAGTTATTATGCTTTTTATCTGAGTCCTTATTCTAAATTTGAAAAAGATAAGAGCAAAAAAGAGATATATTATCATCTTAAAGAAGCATTATTATACAGGAGTATATCTATGCAGGCTGTAGAAATCTCTAAGCTGACAGATAATTTTAAATATTCTGTTTCGAATATAGGCATAGCAATGATAGCAAAGCTTGGAGGCATACCATGGAGGTTAGATGTACCGGATAATAAGGATTTGGTAATAGGTTTTGGAGCTTATCGCACTAAGCAATATAATAGAAAATATGTTGGCTCAGCAATATGTTTTTCGCAGGATGGAACTTTTCAGGAATTTGATGTCTTTCCTTCAGATAGCACTGAAGCTATTGCCGGTGAGATATTAAATGCATTTCTCAGATTTACTGCTAAAAATCCTAATGCTAACAAAATATTTATTCATTTTTATAAGCAAATGAGTCAAAAAGAATTAGAGCCTATAGAAAAGATGATGAGAGATTTAAAAATAGATATTCCTATAATAATAGCAAGTATAAATAAAACTCCATCTAAGAGTTTATTACTTTTTGATGATCCAAAAAAAAATATAATGCCGCTAAATGGTAGCTGGGCTAAAATAGGGTATCATCAATATCTGTTATATATTAATGAAAGAAAAAATGAATTTAATAAAGGCAAGGTACAACATTTGCCATTGAAAATATCTATGCAAAGTAATTCAATAATATACATTAATAATCAGGAAAATACTGAATATGTATTAAGACAAATATATGAGTTTTGTTTTATGCACTGGCGTTCGGTAAATCAGCCGCCAATGCCGGTAACAGTAAAATATCCTGAGATGATTGCATCATTTATACCATGGTTTAAACATGATATTCTTGTTAAGCATGGAAGGGATTCGTTGTGGTTTTTATAGTAAGTGGATTTCTCCCGTTGGTCGAAATGACCGTTTTATATGTTTTTTGCAAGATTGATTCATATACAGTCATTTCGACAGAATGGAGAAATCTATTATTTTTATTTTTACTTTTTTCTTAAACCTAGTGAAATATGCTACGCATTTCACAGGTCAGATAAAAAAGTAACAAAAAATCAAGGCTTCTTAAAAATCAACTAAAAAAATAAATCTTTCGCTAAAAAATACAAGCTACTACCTTTTATACTAATAACTTAAAATTGTAAAACGGATTTAACGGAGTACAATACACTAATTTTACTGCACCCGTATTTTTTTTAACGCTACAGTTTTGTTTTTTTTCTACGACCGTTGATTTCTCATACTAGAAAAACGCATAAACTTTTCTTTATCTAGTAAGTCAATCATGTTGCTATTAACAAACATATTAGGTGCAAAAACTATATTTATTATTAAATCAGTTTAAATGCCGATCCTAAGAAAATAGGGTTTTGCGAAATTGATTCAGATACAGTAGTTTCGACAGAATGGAGAAATCTATTGTTTTTACTTATTTCTTTTGTCTTTAAGCTATTGAAATATCAAAGCAAATTCCCCTCCTATTTTAGGAGGGGTTAGGGGTGGT
>CAYOKJ010000178.1:0-5481 GCA_964404485.1 uncultured Bacteroidales bacterium
AAATCATTTTCGCATTTATCAATATTCCACTAAATTCGTGATAGTACCATAAAAAATAAACAACATTTTAGAAAAAAATAAACTGAAAATATTTTATAATCCTTTGTATTTATTATTTCTGAAGTCATTATATGCAATAAGTAGGAAAATTAAAAGAACCTAAAATGACTAAAATAACAAAATACTCATAATTAACTTGCTTAGCTTTTTTTAAGTTTTAAGCTTAAAGCATTAAAAATGACTATAATGATAAAATATTTTTGTACATTTGAAAATTATGAAATATTATCTTCGAAATATTAAAAGATTCATTAATCAGTATTATAGCAAAACACACTATTACAAATGAGATATAAACGGAATATTACGGTTATATTTATGTTAGGCACAAGCAGGAGAAACGAAACAGAATGACAAATTTGCTACAAGAAAATATTGAAATGGAAAGCCACCGCACAAATTGCACATTTGGTTTTTTGCCGACACACAAAAAAGCCGACACGAAAAAACCAAAAGAGCTATTTTTTTCCAAAACCCGCACAGAAAAGATTAAATTTGCGCTGATATAATTGAAAGATATAGAATGAGTTTAGATACACAAAGTTTACAACCGATTATCAACTTCATCTGGACAGTTGCAGATGATGTACTGATTAATAAATACCTTGAAAATCAATATCAAGATGTGATTTTGCCAATGACTGTTTTGAGAAGGTTGGATTTGGCTTTAGAAAAAAGCAAAGACAAGGTTTTAAAAACCCACGAACAGTTTAAAGAAAAAATAGACAATCTTACTGGACTGTTGACCAGTAAAGAACACGGTTCGGGATTGGAATTTTATAATACTTCGCCCTATACAATGAAGAAATTATTGGACGATCCGAAAAATATAGTCAGCAACTTATTAGATTACCTAAATGGATTTTCAGAAAATGTGCAAGACATTATTCATAAATTCAAGTTTCGTAATCAATTAGAAACATTTGAAGAAACTGGAATCACCTTTTCTTTAATTGAAAAGTTTTGTAGCCCTAAAGTTGAACTACGTCCAGAGAAAATTTCGCCAATGGCAATGGGTTATATGTTTGAGGACCTACTCCGAAGATTTAATGAAAAAACCAATGCTGCAGCAGGACGACATTTTACACCTAGAGAAATTATTGAACTAATGACCCATTTGGTATATTTGCCTGTAAAAGACAAAATACAGCAAGGCACATATTTGGTTTACGACCCTTGTGCAGGTTCGGGTGCTATGCTTACACAGTCTAAAAAATATGCAACTAACCCAGAGGGCGAAATAAAATCGAAAGCAAGTTTTCACCTTTACGGACAAGAAAATACCGGTGAAATGTATGCCACTTGTAAATCTGATATATTGCTAAAAGGCGAAGACCCCGACAAAATAAAGTTTGGCTCTACGCTTAGCAAATACGGTTTCGACCCCAACCTTAAATTTAACTTTATGCTTACCAACCCACCTTACGGCACAAGTTGGAAAGAAGACCAAAAAGAGTTGAATGTAGGAACTGCCAAAAAGATTGAGATAAACGACAGCCGTTTTAACTTGGAAATTAAAAACTTTAAAGGCGAAAAAGTAAAAACTTGTTTGACTTCTCGTAGCAACGATGGACAATTGATGTTTATGTTGCATATGCTTTCTAAAATGAAAGACCCAAAAGATGGCGGTAGCCGTATTGCTTCTGTTCAAAATGGCTCTGCACTATTTACAGGCGACGCAGGAAGCGGAGAAAGCGGCATAAGACAATATATATTAGAAAACGATTTACTAGAGTGTATTATCCAACTGCCAAATGATATGTTTTACAATACAGGCATAGCAACCTATGTTTGGATTTTAAGCAATGTAAAAGAAGAAAAACGAAAAGGGAAAGTACAGTTGATAAATGCTTCTTCTGATGTTTTTTTTAGTAAAATGCGCAAAGCTTTAGGAAGCAAAAGAAATCAACTATCAACAAATCATATTCTAAAAGTTCAGGATTTGTATTTTGCTTTTGAAGAAAATGAATATTCTAAAATATTCGATACTGAAGACTTTGGCTTTTATCAAATTACCACACAGCAAGCCGAAAAAGACGAAAAAGGAAAAATAATTACCGATGCAAAAGGAAATCCAAAATCAGATAAAGATTTAAAGGACACCGAAAATGTACCAATGAAAGAAATTATTGATGAGTACTTTGCACGTGAAGTATTGCCTTTTGCCCCTAATGCCTGGTATGATAAAAAGAAAATGAAAGTTGGTTATGAAATTCCTTTTAATAAATATTTCTATAAATACGAAGCCTTACGACCATTAAGCGAAATTGCTAACGATATTTTGACATTACAAAATGAAACTGAAAACCTACTTAAAGAGATTATTGAATAATGAATAAATATCCAAAATATAAAGATAGTGGTATTGAATGGTTAGGGAATATTCCTGAGCATTGGGAGGTTAGGAAATTAAAAAATGATAGTACAATCAAAAATGGAGCTACACCATCTACAAATAATGATGATTTTTGGGATGGAGATGTTTTATGGATAACACCTGCTGAGATTAATGATATAACATTTATTGATAAATCTAAAAGAAAAATAACACAACAAGGTTATGAAAGTTGTGGAACAAATTTAGTCCCTGAAGATTCTATTATATTAACGACAAGAGCACCAATCGGGAAATTAGTAATTGCTAAAAAAACATTATGCACAAATCAAGGATGCAAATCAATTATACCTATTAGCTTTAATACAAAATTTCAATTTTATCAATTAAAAATTCGCAAAAAAGAACTTAATGCATTGGGAACGGGGACAACATTTATGGAATTAGGTAATTTTGAATTGAAAAACCTTCAATATGTTGCCCCAACAAAACCCGAACAAACTACCATAGCCAATTTTCTCGACCACAAACTCGAAAAAATTGACCGTTTTATAATCAAGAAAAAGCAATTAATAAAACTACTAATCAAGAAAAAAACAGCTATCATAAATCAAGCCGTTACCAAGGGCTTAAACCCAAATGCTAAAATGAAAGATAGTGGTATTGAGTGGCTGGGCGATATTCCTAAACATTGGGAGGTGAGGAAATTGAAAGAATTGTGTGTTGGCTATGGTAGAATAGGATTTAGAGGTTATAAAACTACAGATTTAGTTAATAAGGGAGAAGGTGCAATTACAATAAGCCCCTCTAATATGAAAGCTAATCATATGACATTTGAAAAATGTTCTTATTTAAGTTGGGGAAAATATGAGCAATCACCTGAAATACAAATCTTCAACAATGATATTATTATGGTTAAGACTGGTTCTACTTTTGGGAAAGTTGGAATTGTTAAAAATTTGACTGAGAAAGCAACTATTAATCCACAATTATTGGTTTTTAAAAACATTAAAATAAATCCTGATTATTTGTATAATTTATTAAAAACAAGTCTTATTCAAAATCAAGTTAAGAAAGAAGTTATTGGAAGTACAATTCCTACCATTTCTCAATCAAAAATATTACACTTCAAATTGGTTTTACCACCAATGTCCACAATTGAAAAGATTTTAAATTTCATTAAAACAGAAACCACAAAAATAGAAAAAACCATCACCACCCTAGAAAAAGAAATAACCTTAGTAGAAGAATACAAAACTGCCTTAATAGCCGAAGCGGTAACGGGTAAAATAGATGTGAGGGATTTTGAAATTCCAGAATTAGAAATGCCTTTTTCAATGGCTGCAGAAGAAGTAGTAAGTTATAGTAAAGAGAATTAGTTATGGAGAACAATTTTCAAAATATCATTATATATCAAAATAAAGATGGCGATATAAAGCTAGATGTTCATCTGCAAGATGAGAGTGTTTGGGTTACCCAGGAGCAAATGGCTCAACTATTTTGTAAAGCAAAATCGACCATCAATGAGCATATTGGCAATA
This sequence comes from uncultured Bacteroidales bacterium, assembly GCA_964404485.1. GTDB lineage: Bacteria > Bacteroidota > Bacteroidia > Bacteroidales > JAIORY01 > JAIORY01. The sequence continues at coordinate 3,937 of CAYOKJ010000178.1, forward strand.
TTTATAAAGAGGGTGAATTAGAAAAGTCATCGACAATACAGAAATTCGGAAATTCCGAATTTCAGCAAAAAGCCCCTTTATACTACAATCTTGATGTAATAATTTCTGTTGGTTATAGGGTGAAATCGCCACAAGGCACTCAATTTCGTATTTGGGCAACCAAACGTATACACGAATACATTGTAAAGGGGTTTACAATGGATGACGAGCGCTTAAAACAAGGAGGAGCAAGAAATAAATATTTTGAAGAATTACTTCAAAGAGTTCGTGATATTAGGAGCAGCGAACGCAATTTTTATCAAAAAGTAACAGATATTTATGCTACCAGTATCGACTACAAAAAAGATGATTTGCTAACAAAACAGTTTTTTGCAACGGTACAAAACAAAATGCATTTTGCCATTCACGGGCAAACGGCAGCCGAAATGATAAGTAAACGTGTGAGTGCTGAAAAACCATTTTTGGGGCTTACTAATTTCAAAGGAAATTATATTACCCAACGAGAAATAAGTATTGCTAAAAACTATTTAACTGAAGATGAACTAAAACAGCTCAACCTTATTGTTTCTATGTATTTAGATTTTGCAGAACTGCAAGCAATCAATGGCAGGTTAATGAAAATGCATGATTGGATAAATAAATTAGATGATTTTTTAAGAATAAGTGAGAAAGAACTCTTATTAAATGCAGGTAAAATAAGTCACCAACAGGCAGTTGAGAAAGCAAAAAAAGAATATAATAAATATCGTAAGGCTGAAGATAAAAAATACATTTCTGATTTCGATCGTGAAATGAAAAGGCTTGAAAAGAAATTGAAAAGAAAATAGAATATGGGTAAAACTACTAACACCAAAGAAAGCGGATTAGAACAACATATTGCAGATTATTTAGTTGCTCAAAATGGATATGTATTGCGTATTTCGCAAGATTATGACAATGTAAATTGTGTAGATACCGATTTGCTATTTCAATTTTTAGAAACCACCCAAGCCAAAGCCATAGAAAAATTAAAACGCCACCATAAAGATTTATACAAGCAAAAGATAGTAAAACGCATAAACGACCAAATAAAAGCCAAAGGAATCATAGAAGTTTTGCGAAAAGGTGTAACCGATGGTTTTACCGATACCAAATTGCGTTTGTTTTACGATAAGCCTATTTCTCATTACAACACCCAAAACAATGAACTTTATGCAGCCAATATATTTTCGGTAATGCGTCAGGTTTATTATTCATCTAAAAATAAAAACTCTTTGGATGTTGTCATTTTTATCAATGGTTTGCCAATTATCAGTTTTGAACTCAAAAACGAACTCACCAAACAAAATGTAAGCCACGCTATAAAACAATACAAAAAAGACAGAGACCCCAACGAAGAACTTTTTCGTTTAGGTAGATTATTGGTAAACTTTGCCGTGGATACAGAAGAAGTTTGGATGTGTACGCAACTTAAAGGTGAAAGGTCATTTTTCTTACCATTTAACAAAGGAAACAATAACGGAGCAGGAAATCCTATAAATGACGGTATTAAAACCGATTATTTAT
>CAYOKJ010000179.1:0-5473 GCA_964404485.1 uncultured Bacteroidales bacterium
TTCTCGGTATTCCAACAATTGATATCATTCATCACGATCCAAGCACCAAAACAGGGTTTTTTAAATATTGGCACACAGTAAATGATAATATTGAAACTATCGATCCGGTAACGTTAAAAGTTGTGGGACAAACTATTTTGGCGGTAATATTTGAATAAAATATTGATAAAAAACAGCCTGAATTTTATCTATTATACACAAAATGGAATTGGTGTGGTTATGAGGTTTTAAGTTTCATTTTAATATCACAACATCTCATTAGCCAGCGAAGCAAGTTCAGCGCATTCTCATTTTTAAAACTCTTTATTAAATTGCAGTAAATCCTAAGTGCAGGATTTCTGTTTTTTTACCTAGTTGAATTTCAAAAAAACCCGCTTAGCGCCTTGGAGGCGCTTAGCGGATGCAAATCAATTTCATTATTTCAAATTAGTTTTTCTTTTGTTGCTTTTTCAAACCAAAATAATAATTAAAAAATCTATCACAATAACTCATTAGCCAGCGTTGCAAGCTCCGAGCGTTCTCCTTTTTCCAGACGAATATGAGCATAAATTTCGTGATGTTTGATCTTATCAATCATATGTGATAATCCATTGCTTTGAGAATCGAGATAAGGAGTATCTATCTGATAAATGTCTCCTGTGAAAACAATTTTAGTACCCTCCCCTGCTCTTGTGATAATGGTTTTGACTTCGTGAGGTGTAAGATTTTGGGCTTCATCAACAATAAAACAAACATTAGAAATGCTTCTTCCGCGAATGTATGCGAGTGGAGTAATTACAAGTTTTTCACTTTCAAGGGCATTGGTTACAGCTTTAAATTCCTTATCATTTTCGCTATACTGATTTTTAATTAATTTCAGATTATCCCACAGAGGTTCCATGTATGGATCTAACTTTTCTTTAATATTTCCGGGAAGATATCCAATATCTTTATTGCTCAATGGAACAATAGGTCGTGCAAGATAAATCTGTTTAAACTGACGGCGTTGCTCCAAAGCTCCGGCAAGTGCGAGAAGAGTTTTTCCGGTTCCTGCAACACCCTGCAAAGTAACCAGTTTTACATCAGGATTACCTATTGCATGCAAAGCAAAAACCTGTTCTGCATTTCTTGCTTTTATCTTATAAGCAGGTCGTTTTTCAACTCTTTCTATTTGCTTGCTTATTGGATTATAAAATGCAAGTGCAGAAGCATTATCACTTTTTAAAATAAAATAATGATTTGGAAAAGGCTCTTCAATTTTAAGGTCTTCAGCAAGACAAAATCCATCATTATAAACCTTATCAATAATTGCGTCGGGAACATTTTCGAGTATTGTCTTACCTGAATATAATGATTCCAGATCTTTAATTTTTCCGGTTTCATAATCTTCTGCCTGAATATTTAATGACTTGGCTTTTAATCTGAGGTTAATATCCTTTGAAACAAGTATTACTTTTTTTGTAGGATTTTCCTTTGCAATGATAAGAGCAGCATTCAAAATTCGGTGGTCGGGTTTGTCTTCCCCGAAAATTTTTCGTGCATCTAATTCGCTTTGCTCATTCATCACAACTTTAAACTTTCCTCTATCTTTTCCATTAAGATTAATCCAGTTTTGAAGAGTATATTTCCCCGACAGTTTGTCTATTATCCTAATAAATTCCCTAGCTTCAAAATTCTTATTATCATTACCTTTTTTAAAATTATCCAGCTCTTCGAGCACGGTAATTGGAATTGCAACATCATTATCTTCAAAACTATTTATAGAATCGTGATTATGCAAAATAACCGATGTATCCAGTACAAAAATCTTTTTCTGCTTTTCTTTTTTCCTTGGCATATTGTATCAAATTTTACATTTATACTTGTACGGAACAGAATTGCAAAATTTCCAGTTTTGTTTTGTACCGCATTACTACTTCTAAACAGCTTTCCCCGATAGCTATCGGGGTTGCAAAATTGTTAAGAATTAGTACATAAAATTAATGAAATTTTGCCTGAAATCATAATTTATGATTATTTTTTTTAAAAAACTTATTATTTTAAAAACATTAACACACATTTTTATTTTCCCATTTTAATCATTTCTAATTTTAGTCATTTTTCTTTTCCTCAATTTAACTAACTTTATCCCCTAAATAATTTTACTATGCCTGAAAAAAAGAAACTTTTTTTACTCGACGCCATGGCTCTGATATACAGAGCATATTATGCTTTGAACAAAAACCCCAGAATAAATTCAAAAGGATTGAATACCTCCGCCATACTTGGTTTTGCAAATACAATGTTTGATGTAATTAAAAATGAAAAACCAACTCATATCGGAGTTGCTTTCGACACACGTGCACCTACATTTCGTCATATTGAGTTTGCTGAATATAAAGCTAATCGCGAGGCAATGCCCGAAGATATTTCTATGTCAATTCCTTATATAAAACAACTTATCAAAGCTTTTAACATTCCCATACTTTTTGCCGATGGTTTTGAAGCTGATGATGTTATTGGCACTCTGGCAAAAAAAGCTGAAGAAAATGGTTTCGAAACATTTATGATGACTCCTGATAAGGATTTTGGACAATTGGTTTCTGAAAATACTTTTATGTACAAACCTCCACGCATGGGGAATAAAGCTCAGATACTTGGAGTTGAGGAAATTTGTATGAAATATAATCTGAAAAGACCCGAACAGTTAATAGATATTTTGGGACTTTGGGGCGATACTTCTGACAATATTCCGGGTGTACCAGGAGTTGGTCAAAAGACCGCAATGAAATTAGTTGGTGAATTCGACAGTATTGAGAATCTACTCAAAAACACCAATAAACTTAAAGGAAAGCTTAAAGAAAATGTTGAGAATTTTAGTAAGCAAGCTTTATTTTCAAAAGAGCTGGCTACAATTATTCTTGATGTCCCGGTTGATTTTGATGAAGAACATCTAAAAATTTCAGAACCTGATATTGAAACTCTGAAAACACTTCTTGAGGAACTTGAATTCAGGGCATTTGCAAAAAGGGTTTTTACCCAAATCTCTCTAAAAAAATCAGGTGAAACAAAATCCGAAGAAATTCAAGGTGACCTTTTTGGTGGTGACGTTTTTCAGTCAAGCAATCAAATAAAAGATACTAAGCATAATTATTATTTGATTAACAAAAAAAACGACAGGGAAAAACTTATCAAAAATCTTCTTCAACAAAAAAACATTTGTTTCGACACCGAAACTACCGGAGTTGATGCAAATAATACTGAGCTTGTAGGAATGTCGTTTTCATACAAAACAGGTGAAGCATATTATGTCCCTATGCCGGAAAATTATGATGATGCTTTGTCGATTGTTTCAGAATTTAAAACTGTTTTTGAAAATCCTGAAATTGAAAAAACAGGACAAAATTTAAAGTTCGATATTTCTGTTTTGAAATGGTATGATACGGAAGTGAAAGGCAAATTATTCGACACCATGCTTGCTCATTATCTTATCGAACCGGAAATGCGCCATAATATGGACTACCTGTCAGAAACATACCTTAACTACAAGCCTGTTTCTATTGAAACCCTTATCGGGAAAAAAGGAAAAAACCAGGGTAGCATGAGAAATGTAAATATTGATATTTTGAGCGATTACGCTTGCGAGGATGCTGATATAACTCTTCAACTCAGAAATATCCTTCTGCCAAAACTAAAAGAAACCGATACAGAAAATTTATTCAATAACATAGAAATTCCTTTGATTCCTGTTCTTGCCTCGATGGAAGCTGAAGGTGTAAAATTAAATACCGAAGCTTTAAAAGATTTCTCAATTCAGCTTGCTGATGAAATATCAAAAATTAAAAAACAGATTTTCGAGAAATCAGGAATAGAATTTAATATTGCTTCACCAAAACAATTGGGAGAAGTTTTATTTGATAAATTAGTTGTTACGGATAAACCAAAGCGAACAAAAACCAAGCAATATTCAACTGGAGAAGACGTACTCAGAAAGCTGATTAACAAACATCCGATTATTCAGAATATTCTGGATTTTCGTTCTTTAACAAAATTAAAATCTACTTATGTTGATGCATTGCCAAATCTGATAAATCAGCGAGATGGCAGAATTCACACATCTTACAATCAGGCTGTCACCGTCACAGGGCGACTTAGTTCTAATAATCCTAATCTTCAAAATATTCCAATAAGGACAGAAAAAGGCAGGGAAATACGAAAAGCTTTCGTCCCACGAAATGATGATTATACTTTGCTTGCTGCCGATTATTCGCAAATTGAACTCAGGATAATTGCCGAAATGAGCAAAGACGAAGGAATGATGAATGCCTTTTTAAATAATGTTGATATTCATTCCACCACTGCCTCTAAAATTTATAATGTTCCGGTTGAAGAAGTTACAAAAGATATGCGAAGAAATGCCAAGACAGTAAATTTTGGAATTGTTTATGGAATTTCTGCTTTTGGTTTGTCAGAAAGACTGAACATTCCTCGAAAAGAAGCACAAGAAATTATTGATCAGTATTTTGATAAATATCCCGGAGTGAAAAAATATATGAATTCTACAATTCAGTTTGCCCGCGATAATGGATTTGTAGAAACTATTATGAATCGGCGAAGGTATTTGCGCGACATAAATTCAAATAACGGAACAGTTCGTAGTTTTGCTGAAAGAAATGCTATCAATGCACCTATTCAAGGCTCATCTGCCGATATGATAAAAATTGCAATGATTAGTATTTTTGATGAATTTGAAAAACGTAATTTAAAGTCAAAAATGATTCTTCAGGTTCATGATGAATTGATCTTTGATACCCACAAAGACGAAATAGAAATAGTTAATTCTATTGTTGAAGAAAAAATGAAAACCGCTTTTAAAATGAATGTGCCAGTGGTGGTAGATATAAATACTGGGAATAATTGGTTGGAAGCACATTAGTTTTTTAAAATAATTTAGAATTTTATTTCCATAATCTTGGCTTTATAGTGTTTTCCTGTTTTGTGCAAGCAAAAAACTACTAATATTTAAATCATTGGAAAACAAGACTGAATATAGTGTAAACCATATTTATGAATGGACAAATATCGAACACCGAACACTGATTAACGATTTTTGATTTATTTGTGATTGAAAAAGTATTTAAGATTTTTTTTTAGTGCTCTTGACAAATCATTATTCATCATTCGGTGTTCGATATTCGATATTCAATTTTTCAATCGTTTTTTTCTTTTCTTCCTGTTTTGTACAAGCAAAAAACTACTAATATTTAAATCATTGGAAAACAAGACTTAATTTATGAAAAATTCTTGTTTTTGGGTGCTGCATTGCACAAAACAAATGTAAATATAGTTTGGTAAATAAAAATAATGATTTATTAACATAAGTTCAGAAAACTGAATATAGTGTAAACCATATTTATGAATGGACAAATAATGAACACTGAACACCGATTAACGATTTAAGATTTATTTGTGATTGAAAAAGTATTTATGATTTTAGATTTTTTTTAGTGCTCTT
>CAYOKJ010000180.1:0-5403 GCA_964404485.1 uncultured Bacteroidales bacterium
TATTTGAAAAAATAAAATTATAACATATATTTTCTAAATAGCAATAGCGTATTAATCAATATTTAAACAAGCCAAACTATTAGAGATATTTATGTTGACAATAATTAAAAAAATGGCAAAAATAATTATACAAGGAATAAAATTTGATAAAAAGTCGTCTTACCAAAAAGGACCAAAACTTTCACCACCTCTAATTCGAAAAGCGTTGAATTGTGGTTCTTCAAATATGTTTACAGAAAATTTAACCTCTATTGAAAACTCAAAAATTGAAGACAAAGGAGATTTTGAAATATCAAATTATTTTGACATCGAAAATATAACCAATAACCACCTTGATTCAGACGTAAAAGTTTTTACATTAGGTGGTGACCACTCTATTACATTTCCAATAATTAAAGCATATTCTAAAAAGTATTCCAAATTAGACATTCTTCATATTGATGCGCATTGTGATTTATATGACAATTATGAAGGTGATAAGTATTCGCACGCTTGCCCATTTGCAAGAATTATGGAAAATGAATTAGCTGTAAAACTGGTTCAAGTCGGAATTAGAACATTAAATACACATCAAGCTGAACAAGCAAAAAGATTTAATGTTGAAATCCATCAAATGAAAAATTTGAATCTTTTAGCAATACCAAAATTTAAAAACCCTTTATACATTTCTCTCGATATGGATGGATTTGATCCTGCATTTGCTCCTGGAGTTTCACATCACGAACCTGGAGGATTAACTTCCAGACAAGTAATTAACCTAATTCAAAGCATAGATTCTGAAGTAGTTGGAGCTGACATTGTTGAGTATAATCCAAATAGAGACTTTCAAAATATGACAGCGTTTTTAGCTGCAAAAATGATGAAAGAAATATTAGGAAAAATGATGTAATACCAATCTAAGTTTGCAAAATATTTAGTTTTACACAAAATCAGATATGATTTTAATATGTTAACATATTCTTTAATTTTTATCCATTCATGTTGCAAAGATTTCATAGACTGAGATTGAATGAATTGAAGAGTAGATTTCGAGTTGATATGGTTTGATTTTAAACATTGATATATAGAAAAATGATAAAAGCCGACCGCACAACAATATATAAAAATAATAGCCGATTCAGTAATAAATTCAAGGATTGCAGCCCACTTCCCCCGAAAGCTTTCGCGGTCTTGTAACTTGATAGGAATGAAGCCCGCAGTCGACTACTATTCTTATACGTAACGTTAAAACGCTAGTTTTAACAAGATAATTCAACAACTTATTGTATATTTGGCTCAAATTTTTCAAATTAAAAATATTATTAACCTCACTTAACAAAAAAATGAAAAATGAAAAAGAAATTTTTAGCTATTTTTATAATAGCAATTATAACTGTAATGTGGGCTTGTAATCCACAATCAAGCTATAAAGTAAACAATACCTATGATGGTTTTAAGCTTGTCAAGAAAAAATTTGTTAAAGAAGTAAATGCTAATTGCTTATACTTTATTCATGAGAAAAGCGGTGCTCGTTTATTAAAAATTGAAGCCGATGATGCAAACAAGCTTTTTAATATAGCTTTTAAAACTGCACCACAGCACGATTATGGAACTCCTCACATGACTGAACATTCTGTTTTAAACGGATCAAAAAACTTTCCTGTAAAAAGTCCATTTGATGTACTCGCTAAGGGCTCATTAAATACTTTCCTTAACGCTATGACTGGCTCTGATTTTACCACATATCCTGTTGCCAGCATGAACGATAAGGATTATTTTAATTTAATGCATGTTTATTTAGATGCAGTTTTTTATCCTAACCTACTTAATGATCCAAGAATTCTAAAACAAGAAGGATGGCATTACGAATTAGATAATATTGATGGCGACATAGTTTATAAAGGTGTTGTTTATAACGAAATGAAAGGTGCTTTTTCAAGCCCACAAACTGAATTAAGATATCAAACAAATAAAATTCTTTTTCCCGATAATACATATGGAGTTTCTTCGGGGGGGTATCCTTCAGCAATGCCAGGTCTTACTTATGAATATTTCAAGAAATTTCATGATAAATATTATCATCCATCAAATAGTTATATTTTATTATATGGTAATGCCGATTTAGATAAAGAATTACAATTTATCGATTCAGAATATTTATCAAATTTTGAAAAATCTGATGAAAAAATTGAAATACCATTACAAAAACCATTCGAAGCAAAAAAATATGCTGAAAAACCATATGCAGTGCCTGAAGGTAGTTCAACAAAAGATAACACATATTTGAGTATAAATTTTGTAACAGGTCTTAATACTGACCAAGAATTAGGTTTTGCCCTTGAAATATTACAACAAGCATTAGTTAATCATGAGTCGGCTCCATTACGTCTGGCCATACAAGAAGCAGGAATCGGTAAAGATATTAGAGCTTCTTTAGACGACGCGAAACAAAATATATTTAATATAACAGTTCAAAATGCAAATCCTGAAGACAAAGCTCAATTTGAAAAAATTGTTTACGAAACACTTCAGAAAGTTAGCGAAGAAGGTTTTGACAAAGAGATGTTAGAAGGAATTATAAACCGAATGGAATTTAATATGCGCGAAGGTAATACTCCTCAAAAAGGTATGATGTATATTATGATGGCAAAAAATGGCTGGTTATTTGCCGATGACCCATTCTTAGGATTAGAATTTGAAAAACCTCTTGCAAAAGTTAAGGAAGATATAAATAATGGCTTATTGAAAACAATTGTTAAAGAACAATTTATTAATAACCCTCATACTTTATTAATGACATTAAAACCTCAACCTGGTTTAGAAAGTGAAATTAACGCAAAAGCTAAAAAGGAATTAGCTGATTATAAAGCTAGCTTAAGTAAAGAAGACTTACTTCAACTTGTTAAAGATACTAAAGCTTTAAAAGAATATCAAAAACAAGAAGATACTCCTGAAGCATTAGCTACAATCCCAATGTTGGAGCTTTCGGATATAAGCCCTAAAGTTGAATGGTACGATATACAAGAAAAAAGTGTTTCTGATATTCCTGTTTTATACCACAAAGATTTCACAAACAATATTTTGTATACTAATTTATATTTTGATTTACATGCAGTACCTCTGGAATTAATTCCTTATGCAAAATTACTTTGTGAGATTATAGGATTAATGAATACCGAAAACTATACATTCGGCGAACTTGATAATGCATTGAATATTAATACTGGTGGATTTTATACAAGTTTAAGTTCATATCTAGAAAATAACTCAGACGATAATCTATTGCCAAAATTTGTTATAACTTCTAAATCTACAATTGATAAAGGCAATAAATTATTTGAATTAGCTGCAGAAATCTTAAACACATCAAAATACAATGATACCGAAAGACTGAAAGCAGTTCTTACTCGTCATCAGGCTAGAGTTGAATCCAGACTTAAAAATAATGGAATTGGATACTCAATGACCCGTTTACGCTCCTATTTTTCAAATCAAGGAATGTTTAGTGAAGAAACTAATGGTTTAGATTATTACCGTTTTTTAACTGATCTAACAGATAATTTCGACACAAAAAATAAAGAGATAAGCGAAAAGTTAATTAAAACAGCAAATCTTATTTTTAATCAAAAAAATATGATTGCAGGCATTACATGTTCTGATGAAAATTATCCTACTTTTTCTGAAGGATTGCAAAATTTAATATCATCATTACCTGAAGGTGATGGTCAAATTAATGATTGGAAATTTGATTTTAGCAAAAAGAATGAAGGTTTAATGGCTGCTTCAAAGGTACAATATGTAATAAAAGGATACGACTATAAAAAACTTGGTTACGAATGGAATGGTAATATGCGTGTTTTAAATCAAATATTATCCAGAGAATATTTACAAACTCAAGTGCGTGTTATTGGTGGAGCTTATGGTGGATTTGCTGGATTTTCTGCATCAGGAAACTCTTATTTTGCATCGTATCGCGATCCTAACTTAAAAGAAACGCTTGATAATTATGATGCTACTCCTGAGTTTATTAAAACTTTTGATGCAGATTCAAATGCCATGACTCGTTTCATTATTGGAACAATTGCTAGAATGGACAGACCAACAACAGCATCACAAAGAGGATCTATTGCTATACGTCGTTATTTTACAAAAACTACTTTAGAAGAGTTGCAGACAGAAAGAGCTCAAGTTCTTTCTACAACACCTGAAGATATCAAATCATATGAAAAAATGGTAAGTGATGTTTTAGATCAAGATGCAATTTGTGTATACGGAAACAACAAAAAAATAAAAGAAAATAAATCTTTGTTTAAAAAGATTTTTAATATTACAAAATAATTTAAAACATCTATATTTAAAAGCGTGGAGATTCTTCTTCGCGCTTTTTTTATTTCCAATTATGAACTATTTTGCCTAAGCATTTTTAAACTAATTAGTGTTTGTCCATAATGTCCGATTTCTTCGTTATTCTTGTTTTGAAAACAGTCATTTACAAGAGTAAACTCCTTGATTTTCAAAACTACGAAAGCCTCAAACTCGAACATTTTAAACTAAACACTCGACTTTATGGACAGGCTCTAATTAGGATATTCACCTTGACGATAGGGTTTATCACGTTTGAAAACCTTTGAAGTTCTGCACTCTTAATTGGGATTTACTTCTACTATCTGGCAAAAATCTGGCAAATAAAAAAAGAGTCACAAAAATAAATCTGTAACTCTTATTTAGGACGATACATTATGGCTTGTCCTATTATTTGGAGCTTGAGAAAGAAGACGATAAATAAACGGCAACTAACATTGGGTCATGAAGCATGAGTGTTGTAGCGGTTTTCAAACATTTTTTTGTTATCTTTGACTTTCGGTAACGGGGGATACTGAAACGCGGCAAAATCCCGCACAGCTTCATACCCTAAGACCGATGTGTGGCATATGGTACGATAAAGGGACATAGCTTACAATTTAAAGGGACATAGTTTATGATTTTTAGGTTATAATTTGTAGTCAAAAACAAATTATTATGTCTTGGAAAGAAACAACAACTATGGAACAAAAAATTGAATTTATATGTGAATGGCGAACTGGAAAGTATACCATCACAGAATTATGTAAAAATTTTGAGATTTCTAGGCCAACAGCCTATAAGCTAATTGATAGGTTTGAAAAACAAGGTTATGAAGGGTTGCGAGAACAATTTAGAACTCCCAGAAAACACCCCAATGAAACAAAGGAAGATGTAATAAAAAGTATCCTTAAATTAAAGAGGGAATATCCACTATGGGGAGCCAAAATATTTTAGAAAGACTTTTTGTCCCTTGTGCAAACATCATTATTTTACTTTAAAAAGTTGCATTTACTAATTGAACTTAAGAAGTCCCTTTGGTTCTGTACGAGCCATTCAACGATTTACACAATTGTCTTATTG
>CAYOKJ010000181.1:0-5364 GCA_964404485.1 uncultured Bacteroidales bacterium
AATGACTGAATGTTCAAATGTTCAAAGGATAAGACTAAGATTTCCTCCTTCGCTACACTTCGACTAAGCTCAGCAGAACTGTGAGAGCTTCTCCCTGTCAGTGTTTACTGATGTGGGGGTATGTGCTTTATCATTTCTCCCTTTTTTTGTGCGTTGGTAAAGACATACTCTTTTGTAATTTTTGGTCAAGCGTTGGCTCTCGCAAATTGCAAATGTGTATGGCTATTGCGTTGGCTTATACATGCTCTCTTAATTCAACGTATCTATTCATATTGTAATTCCCTTTATTATCAAAAGCAGTTTTGTTATAAATGCGATTTAACTTTCTGGCACCTAATACATTCTCTTTAAGAGTTGAATCATTTTCTATTAGTTCTTTTTCCGAAGTTAGATACCATTCAGTTAAGATGTCAATGTATTGTTGATTGTTCCTATTACCATTTTCGTTTAAATAGCTATATTTTGTATGAAAGTCAGTAGTTGAAATAGCGTTAATAATTTCAAGTATTTGCTCCATTGTATTAGAGTCACCAGAAAGTATATTCCATAATTCACTTGCGATTAAAGTTTCATTTGGAGCAAAATATTTAGTCATGTTTATTATTTGACCTAATAACCTAGTCTTATCATAGCTAGTAATTGATTCATTTTCTGCATTTACAGTTGGGTCAAAAGGAAAGCCCATGTAAAAATGAATTTGTTTTCCTGGGAACTTACCATAAAGTGCTGCTTTCCCTTCCAATATTTTCTGTTTTTCGCCTTTCATCTCTCCCGAATTTGGCTTCACTGATTTCAATTCAATTGCAGTAATGGTATTTGTATCCTCAATAAAAACATCAGCAGAAAAATCCATTGCATTTATTACATCTGTATTATAAGTTGCAAAAAGCAATTGATTTTCAGAGGCTAAATCGGGTTGTTTTGTAGAAGTACTTAAATCTGCAATTATTTGGGCAATATGGTTTCGATGTGTTTGAGTAATTGGCAAATTACCCAGTCTTTTTGAAGTGTATTCTCTTTTCTCTCCTTGACTGACATGATGAGCAACATTTTCGAAGAATGTTTGCCCAAGCGTTGTATTTAGGCCATGCATCCAGCTACTTAAGCTTATGAAAAACGGAATATCAGAAACATTTTCTTCTAATTTATCTGAAAATGCAGATAGGAATGCCTCATGAAAGGGAGCGTTTCTATTGTTAGAAGCATCTTCTGGAAAATTATCGAAACGTGTTACTAATGTTCTGATAACTTCCGTTGCTATTTTTTCTTTAATCTTATTATTCAGCATTTTTTGATATTTTATTATTCATTTCTATTAATGATGTTAATTCAGAGTAATAAACTGAATGGGTTTTAAGAAAATTGAAGGCCTTCTTGATTTTAGGATAATTTTCTTTTTGCCAAATGAAATCTTCTTCAGTTAAATCATCTTTGTGTATCAGTACATTTAATTTTTCTAAATCGCTATATTTATTGTGATTCTTAATTGATTGAATAATCTCATTGTTTTTGTTAATGCAACATTTATAATGGTGATGTTTACCATCTGCAAATACATATTTAACATTATCAATTTTTGAATCGTACTTAAATTTAATATTTGGGCATTTCCCTTCTAATTTTTCTTTAAGATTAAACTTATTACAATCGACCAAACATCTAATTTCGTTAGTGGGGATATTACTTGTTTTTGAAGTGGTTGAAAAATCTTCAATGACTTTTTCACATATCCCAATCCATTTATTGCAACTTGGACATCTATCAGATATTCTTGCATTTAATGTGTCTAATGGAATGACAGGTATTCCGCTGGGTGCCATAAAGCCACCAGACTGTCTCTCTTTTAGGTTTCCTATTTCTATGCCATAGTACCTGTAGGTTGTATTATGCAAAATAATAAGATCTGGTGGAGATAGTTTATTTTCAAGAGATATTGGTTTTTGAGTTAGTAGAAGAGGGAAAATAAAACCAATATCATATTTTAGAATAAAAGCAAATACTAACATCTCATGCCATAAACCACCCGCAGTTTTTGGTAATATACTATCAAAGAATTCGTTTGGTGATCCAGCTTTCTGTTCAGAGTGTTTTTTAGGTAAACCAACTGGGTTACTCCATGCTTTTAATTCTTTAAATCCAATATCATTCTTTATTATTCCTTCTAAATTTTTCAATAATGCATTCCTAAGCTTTTTATCTACTGTAACATTTTCAAATATCATGAGAAGATTAACATATCGCAAAATAAGCTTGAGATAAATAGATACTCTTTCTGGTTTAAATGAGTTCGATTGAAAAATAAAATAGATACCTCTTGAAAAAAACAAATATTCAATAATATCAGCTAGTTTCATTTGTCTATCACTTTGATGATAGATTTCATCGGAAAAAGAAAGATTTACTTTTTTTCCTTTCTTGTCACTAGAAGAAACTTTAATATTTGAATATTTTGAGTTTGTATCTTTTGCTAATAACTCAAACTGATCATGATTAAGTTTATAATTTAGATAATCATCGCTATCAGAGTAATTTGCTTTTTTTAAAAAGGTTTTATCTAATGCTTCTAAATGTTTTGTAAGCTGACCAAGTTTCTCATTCAATGATTTCATATTTATAAAGCCTTTAAATGAAAAATAATCTCAGCATACGCATTTCTGTCTTTTTCAACACGATTTAATACTGGTCTTTTATATTGGTTTACAATTTGCATTCCTGCTAACTCAGCAATTTTAGGATAAAGTCCATATTTATCATTGGCTACCAAGAAAATATCATAATCATCTTTGAGGTACCTCTTGCTATTGTTTAAAACGTCTGCAATACCTTGGGCATAACTTTCTCTTGCTGCTCGGCCTTGCCCCTTGTAAAGGGGGCCAATTTCCAGTTCATCTTTTCTTTCAAATCCAAACAAGTCGTATGAATAGGCGTGTTGTTCGTGATAATCAATTAACCCGACATAAGGTGGACTGGAAAAAACACCATCAATTTTTTTATTTTTTACTTGTTTGGCAAAAGCAGGTATTCTGCTCTCTAACTCTGATAATAAATCTATGTTTCTGCTATCACCTGTTAAGCATAATTGGGAAGTATTAGTTCTTAATTCATTAAATTGAGACAAGCGCTTAATCGTATCTTTAGTATATCTGTCCCACCAACTATAAATTGAAAATAGCGGTTTGCATATTTTTCCATGTTTTTTACAATAGTAAGTGGTTATTTGTGGTTCGAATAATGTTGCTAAATCGGAGTGAGTAGTTGCTCTACAAGAACGAACAGTTCTGCTTAAGACAATACTCAAAATACGTTTTGTTGGAATATCTTTAATCTTTTTTATCTCATCAAAAACAAAATCTATCTCATCTCTTATAACTTTAGTAAACCATTTATCAATAAAACTATCTGATTTATTTTGTAGTAATTCAATACCATATTCTTTAATTAGTTTGTTGTAAATAGAGAGAAACTCTTCTTCTTTTTCTTTTCCGAAGATTTTTTCATTAATTTCTTTTTGTCTGACTTTGTATTTGAATTCAGGTGATGGAAAATACTTAGCGTTAAATATTTTTAGTTCGTCTAAAAGATTTATCTCAAATGCTGTGTTTTTTTTACTTTTTAAAAATTCCTTTAATTTAAAAGTAATTTCTTGAGCCGTATTATTTATAAGTTGCAAATCATATTTACCAACTTTAGAATTGCTTATTTGTGTATTAAAAGCTGAGACATCCACTCCAATAGCATTAATCCCTAACTCACTTGATTGAACTAATGTGGTTCCTGAACCACAAAAAGGGTCAAGAACAATATTACCTTTTTTAAAGAACACTTCCTTTTTAAATTTATCAGTGTGGTTGTCAAGAAAATACTCAACTAATTGAGGAATAAATTTACCTTTATATGGATGTAATCGATGAACGTGTTTTGTTGTTTCTGATTCTTTGTATTGTGAAAAAGATAAAGTCCAATTTAAATCATTACCCAATTTATTTTTCCAGCGTGCTTCTTTATTTTCATTATGTTCATCATAATATTTCATTAATTCATCTTTAGATACTTGAGTATTCCCATTGTCCCCAATCTTAGGTACCCTGCCATATTGTATTAGATATGAAATATTTGATGTTGTTACTTGTTTCTTTAAGTAACTTGTAGCCCACTGACTTGCTGCTTTTATTGTTAATAATTCGGACATGTTTTAAGTTGTTTTTTTATGATTGTTTTCTTGTCTCAAATAATCTATCTTTTGCTCTGCAATTTTAAGAATTTGATTTGCTAATTTTTCATCTTTTAAGTCGTAATACACTAAATCACTTTTCCAAGCAATGATTAATTCGTTTTCATCAAGTTTAAAAAAAGTTGCAAATCTTCTAACCTGTTCTTTCGATGGCTTTCTGTCTCCCTTTTCAAATTTACTTATTAAGGCTTGGTCAATATCAATTGCCGCTGCAACTTGTCGAAGGTATAATTTCCTTTTCTCTCGTGCCGTCTTTATTATTTTTCCAAATGTTTGCATTAGACTAATTTTGATTTGACAAATGTAGTCAAATTGTTTCAAGTCATGTCTGGATGTTGATAACTTTTTTTCGTGTTGGGGATAAAATAGCTTTTTTGTTTTTTCGGGTTGGCATTTTTTAGTGTTGGCAAAAACCAAATGTGCTATTTGAGGGTTGTATTTTTAATTTAATTTCCTTCTTCTTTCATTCATTGGATCAGTTTCTTGGCATTACCCACAACATAAATATAACCGGAATATTCCTTTTATATCTAAATATCTCTAATTTTTAGTTTGTTAAAATTTTGCTATTTAGAAAATATATGTTATAATTTTTTTTTTTCAAATATAAAAAAAATAACTAGATATCTTGTTTATCCAATTTTATATTTTTCAACCTTTTATAGAAATTTATGTTTAAAGGTATTTGTTAATATATACACCAAAGGGGATGGGTGAATAATTTTCGCATTGCGAATATTCAAATCAAACTCAAAGACATCGACAGTTGGGTTCGTAACCGATTGCGCTATTGCATCTGGCATCATTGGAAGAATTGGAGCGAAGCGGAAATCACGAACACCAAAAGAAATAAACGATATGTGAGCTAAACCCGATAAGAAAAGACGTAGTCTAATCAGATTGGTAAAACGTGGATACATTTCCATGTTTGACCATTATTGCAAAGTTTCTCCTATTGTTAACGAACCGTTGTATACGAGACCTGCTTGGATTATCCTGAGCTTGCCGAAGGGTATAGTGGTGTGAGAGTTTCTCCCTGTCAGTGTTTACTGATGGGGCGGGCTATTCGATTAGCCGCTTTTGTTCTTCTAATACTAAGTATAATTGTTCTGGAATTTCGTATTTATTTTCTT
>CAYOKJ010000182.1:0-5353 GCA_964404485.1 uncultured Bacteroidales bacterium
AACCAAGAAAAAGAATGGGCTATAAAAACTTTGATAATGAATAATTAACGAAGAATTGCAATGCACAAAACTTGATAGCCAGCGTCAGCAATTCCAACGTGTAATAAACCACGCAGAAAACAAAATTGATGAGTAGATAAAATTCATGAATTTTATTTACTACAATGTTTTAACCGAAGAGCAAATTGATAAGGTTGTTAAAAGGATTGGGAAGTTTTATAGGTAGAATGTTTATTTCTCATAAAAATGCATTTCAATAATATACTCAAACACATTTTTGGGAAGAAAATATTTCATATCTTTTCCAGCTTTAATTCCATGGCGTATAAAACTTGAAGATATTTCAACCATTGGAGCATTAATGATTTTGATTTTTGGATGATCTTTGTATTTTCCAAGACCGGAATCAGGTCGTGGATAAACATAAAACTCATATTGATTTAGCAGCTGATCGTAGTTTTTCCATTTATGAAAACTGTGAAAAATATCAGTCCCGGAGATCAGTACAAATTTGTTTTCTGGATATTTATCAAAAAGATAAGTAAGTGTGTCGATAGTGTATGAAGGTTGCGGCATTTTAAATTCAATATCACAGGCTTTGAATTTTGGTTCATCTTCGATGGCAATTTTAACAAGTGCCAAGCGATGATGGTCGGCAAGTAAAGTGTTTTTCTTTTTTAGTGGATTATGTGGAGAAATAACAAACCAAATCTCTGAAAGATCAGAAAACTCAAGTATGTATTTTGCAATCATTAAGTGCCCGATGTGAATTGGATTAAACGATCCGAAAAATAATCCTGTTTTTTTTGTTATTGAACTCATGTTGGTTTATTTTTTCTTTTTCAAGTTTTTTATGTCTGCTTCAATTTCTTTCAGGCTTTGCTCTTTTTGTGATTGGTTTTGTTCTTCTTTCAGCTTTTTATATTCCTTTAAACGTTGTGTTGCCCAAATACGAAACTGTGTTCCTTGTTGTGATTTTACGCGATACCCTACTGAAATAATTACATCAAGGTTATAATAGTTTACATCTCTTTCTTGTGTTTTTCTATGTATAGCACCGTGTTGAGTGGTATGTCGGAATTTCCGACATACCAATTTTTCGTCTAATTCTCCCTCTGTAAAAATATTTGCTATATGTTCAGTAATTGTACTTCTGCTTTTGCCAAACAATAAAGCCATTTGATTTTGTGTTAACCAAACCGTTTCATCTTGTAACTGAACATCTATTTTGATGTTTCCTGATGAGTTTTGATATATAAGTATTTCTCCTTTTTTGTCCATAATGTAGGTTAATTAGTATTTTGGGCTTTACGGGACAAACAATATTTTCCCACCCGACATATTCGAAAGATATTGTCTCATACCTTTTATCACATTATCAAATTTATATGTTTTTTGAATTACGGTTTTCATTTCACCCTTAATAATCATTTGTTGTAGTTCTTCTGAAATTCTCTGAAATTCACCAATGTTTATTTTCGTTTCTATCCATTGGTTTAGATTAAAACCAGATATTATTTTGTTTTTAAATATAATATCCAAAACTCCAACTTTGCTGATTGGTTTTGCCGACAGTCCGCCATAAACAATAATTTCACTTTTTGGAGGCATGGAATTAAGTATTTTCCCGGAAAGGTCACCTCCTACTGCATCAAAAGCAGTTGTGGCATATAATAGATGGGCAGTTTCTTTTAGGTCTTTTTCAAAATCATCATCATTTGAATTTAAAACATATTTCTCACCAAGTTCGATTAATTCGTCAATCTGCTCTTTTTTTCTAACAATATTAATAACATTGATATTATTCGCTTTTGCAAGAACTTGAACAAATCGAGCTACCTGACCAGCGGCTGCATTAAGTATTATTGCAGGGCTGATATTTTTTCTTGCAGTTTCGTAAAGGCCGTATGCGGTAAAAGGATTTATTGCAAAGCAGGCAACTTGTTCAATTTCCATTTTCTCGTCGACGGGAATACAATTATTAGTCTTTGTAACAAAATATTCTGCCCATATTCCGTGAGAATCTTCTTGGGTGAAACAACTGACTTTTTTCTTAAATAATTTTTTTGCTTTAGCTGAATCGCCTGTAGAAACTACTGTTCCGGCTCCTTCAAAACCCGGAACCGAAGGTAAAGTTTTAACAATATTATATCCACCTTGCAAAAAAGCTATGTCGGATGGATTGCAAGGAGTAGCCTCAATTTTTATAAGTACTTCGTCTTTTTGGGGAATTGGAATAGGAATTTCTTCAACTTTTAAGCTTAACATTGCCCTCAAAACATTTTGGTTATATGCAGGTAATATTACTGCTTTCATAGTTTTATTGTTGGGTTGTTTCGTTGTTGGATTGTGCATAATTACACTGTTACACTGTTACACTGTTACATTGTTGAATTTAGAAACTCAATAATACTTTTTTTAGTTTCCCCAACCGCAACCTTCAAATTATCATTAACAATTATTTTATCATATTTTTCGGCAAACGAAAGTTCATGATTTGCTTTATTAATTCGTTTTTTCAGACTTTCTTCCGACTCTGTTGCTCTTCCTTTCAGTCGTTCTTCAAGAACTTCTTGAGAAGGTGGTTTGATAAAAATTGCAAAAGATTTTTCTTTGTAATACTTTTTAATATTCAGTCCGCCTACAACATCAACATCAAAAATTACAAAATTTCTTTTGCTCCAGATCCTTGTGATTTCAGATTTTAAAGTTCCGTAAAACTGATTGTGATAAACTTCTTCCCATTCCAGAAATTCATCATTCTTTATTTTTGTTTTAAACTCATCAACAGAAAGGAAATAATAATCTCTTCCATGAGTTTCATTCTCTCTTTTCGGGCGACTGCAGGCAGAAACTGAAAATTCAAGTTTAAGATTTGAATTTAATAGTTGTTTAACTATTGTGGTTTTTCCTGCTCCTGAAGGAGCTGAGATTATTATTAATTTCTCGTTCATGCTAAAGAATGTTAAATAATTGTTCTTTTATCTTTTCCAGTTCATCTTTCATCTGGACAACAATTTTCTGAATATCTACATCATTTGCTTTCGAACCCAAAGTGTTTATTTCTCTTCCAATCTCCTGAGAAATAAAATTTAGTTTTTTCCCAACCGATCTTTCTTCTTCTATTGTTTCAAGGAAATATTCACAATGTTTTTTGAGCCTTACTTTTTCTTCTGTAACATCAATTTTTTCGAGATAATAAATTATTTCCTGCTCAAGTCGATTCTGGTCAATATTTTTGTCATTAGCAAAACCCACAAGATTTTTATTAATTCTTTCTCTGATTGTATTTATACGTTTTTCTTCGGATTGTGGAACTTCATCAAGCAGATCAAGAATGTTGTGAATTTGTTTTTTTATGATTTTTTCAAGCGAATTACCTTCTTGTTTTCTGAATTCGTTCAGCAAATTAATGCTTTCCAGAATAGCCTTTTTTATTTCTGTCCATTCATTTGGGTCAATTGAATTAATTTCCGGTTTCATAACATCCGGCAAATTCACGATAAGTGGCAAATAAGCGTTAAAATTTTTCTGATCGATTTCTTCAGCAACAGATAAAAGTTCTTTGTAATAAGTTTTCGCCAAATCTTTGTTAAAAGAATAATTTGATGATTCACTTGTTTTTTCCATAAAGATGCTGAGATCAATTTTTCCCCGTTCAAGTTCTGATGAAACCAAAGAACGGATAACCATTTCCTTTTCTTTGATAGCTCCCGGAATGCGGGTGTTTAAATCAAATTGTTTACTGTTTAGTGATTTTATTTCAAATGTTATCTTTTTGTCGGGAAGCTCCAAAACGGTTTTCCCAAAACCTGTCATCGATTTCATAATAATTGATTTTTATAAATAACAAAGATAAGCATCATTAGCTTAACAGAAAGGGAAGAGAATAATAACAAATTTAATATTTAAGATTTTATATTTGAAGTGTGCTGATATACAAAAGTTATTTTTATATTTGTAATGAAACAAATAATCTTATTATATTGGAAAAAATTCTTGAGCCATATCATCTTTTTCATGACCCAATCAGGTATTACTTTTCAATGCTTGAAGATATCAGGAACGCAAAAAAAAGCATTTACATAGAAACATACAGAATCGGAAATGATTCAATTGGGGTGAAATTTAAAGACTTGCTTACAAAAAAATGTAAAGAAGGTCTTGATATTAAAATTCTTATTGATTCGTGGGGTGCAGGTTCTGTTAATCATTCGTTTTTTTCTGAATTAATTAAGGAAGGAGGGAAGGTTCGTTTTTTTGAAAAGATAAAACTTAATTTAGATTTTTTTACCAGAGGGCATAAACGTAATCACCGAAAAATGATTGTTGTTGATAATGAGATTTTGTATATAGGTTCATCAAATATTACAGAATATAACATGAACTGGAGGGAGTTGGTGTTAAGGATGAAAGGTGATATTGCTTTTACTTTAAAAAAAATTATTAATCAGGATTATCGAATTTACAAAAAGTATGTTTTTGACAAGAGAAGATATTCAAGACCGATAAAATATGATAATTTTAAAATAATAAGAGAAGTTCCTTCAATTACTATACAACGGACAAAAAAGGAATATGAAGAGTTAATTAAAAATGCAAAAAAGCAAGTTATTATTGAAACCCCATATTTCCTTCCCGGATTTTTATTAAGAAAAGCATTGATGGACGCTGCAAAAAGAGGTGTTGATGTTAAAATAATTATCCCTAAACATTCGGATGTGAATTTGGTTGATGTGCTTAGAAATAATTATCTTGGAATAATTCATAAAAGTGGAGTTAAGATTTTGTATTATCTCCCTCATAATCTACATGCGAAATTATTAATGATTGACGAAGAAATATTCTCAATAGGTTCGTTAAATTTTGATTATCGCAGTTTTAGATATATGTACGAAATATCTTTAATCGGAGAAGAAAAAGAAATTATTAAACAGCTTAAAATTCATGTTGCCGGAACAATTAAAGAAAGCAAAGAATTTGATTATGAACACTGGAAACGCCGTCCTATGATTAGCAGATTCTTCGAATGGTTGCTCCTTCCGATAAGGCATTTACTATAATCTTGTTTCGAGGATTCAGGTTTTAAAAAATCGATTCTATCACGAATTTAATAATTTGCGTATTTCCATTATGATAACAGTTGAATAAAAATTTTATCCTTCCAAAATTCTTAATAAATCATCATTAATATAAAAGACTTCTACTCCGTCCTTTTTTGGTCTTAATATTTTATTTGTTACCAATTCATTTAAATATTTTGTCAAAGTTGTTCTTGAAGTTTTACCAAGAATATTTCCAATAATTTGAGGTTTTATATATGGCTGACTAAATATTGCTTCATTTAATTCTT
>CAYOKJ010000183.1:0-5334 GCA_964404485.1 uncultured Bacteroidales bacterium
CTATGAAAAAAAAATCAATAATAATGTTGTCGATTATCTTTTTGATAATCAATTTTAAGTATGCTCAAGCGCAAATTGCAAGTATCAATCAAACCTTATCAGAAGTTAAAGCAAACCTTAACAAGGTTAATCAACTTGCAAACAGCCATAAAATTAAAGAAGCCGATACGCTATTAAATGAAACCCGACGCAATTTCGATACTTATATCACCCATTATTTTGATGATGAATTTCGAAAAGCACGTGCTGAAGATCCTTCATATACTCCTCAAATAAATATTCAGTTTAGCAATAAGTTAACAGCAGCATACTGGGAAGACCGTGTTAGACGGTCGCAACGATCACTCGATCTTGCCAAAGAAGCATTTTCTGAAGGCCATTATAACCGCACACTAGATTCACAAGATAAAGCATGGGTATATTTAAAAACAACTTA
The DNA here is from genome assembly GCA_964404485.1 of uncultured Bacteroidales bacterium. Taxonomy (GTDB): domain Bacteria; phylum Bacteroidota; class Bacteroidia; order Bacteroidales; family JAIORY01; genus JAIORY01. The sequence goes on from CAYOKJ010000183.1 coordinate 437, forward strand.
CGATGTGGCTAAAACTATTAAAGATGTTGCAGAAAATGTTACGAAAATGGATTATGTTGGAGCGGTTAAATCTGCAAAGGAAGGTGCTGATGGATTTGTTGATAATTATAAAAAAATAGAAAATGCAAAACTTCAGATTATTAACACGGAATTGTATGAAACTGAAGTTAAAGGTTTAATTAGAAGAGGTAAAAAAATGGAGGAGGCAAACTGGCAATTTGCTAGTTATATGAGAGCTTACGAAAATGATGCAAAAGATTTTTTGAAAATTATTGACAGGCTGAACAACAAAGTTTCAGCAGGCACTTCCAATAAACTTTCCTATTCTGATTATAAGTATAATTGGGATTATGAACCATTCCAAACAAAGGTAGAAGAGGCGTGTAAGGAGTTTGAAAATTATGACATTAAATGCGAGGATTTTAAAAAGACATTTAACGAAATAACATCACGAGCCCGTGAAGATTGGTATAAGGTAGAAGAAAATATTATCGCAAGTAATGATACTGAAAAAAAAGCCGAATTTCTGAAATATCACTCAGAAAGATGGACGGAATTTTTACAATATGTAGATGGTCTTTTCAAAAAGTCATACGATAAATATTGTGGTGAAAATGCACAGGCAAAAAATGATAAACCTGAACAAAAGGAAAAACCAAAAACAGATGATGTTAATGACCTTTTTGCAGGATCAACTGCATCAGTAAAAGCTGAACCTGCAAATGACAGGGATAAAGATGATAATAAAAAACCGCCTGTAAAGAAATCTGAACCTATAAAAAAAACTTCTTCAAATAATTCGCACTCTAACTATTCAAGTACCGATAAGTATTGGGAAAATTATATTCCTGAAAACTCTGATAAAGAATGGTTAAAATGGAGAGTTGGTGGAATGACAAAATATATTGTCAGATTTCAGCTTAACGGACGTACTGTTGGTTATAGAGAATATAAAGATCCAAATTTCAAGATGCTTCAGAATGAAGATGTTAGAAACAATATTGCTATAAAACATGGCCCGTACCGACAATTTAATTTAAGTTCAGATGGGGATAAGTATTTAAGTGAATTGTTTTTTTTCAAAGCAAATAAAAAAACTGGCCCAAAAGTAAATTTTAAACAAGATGGTAGTATTCGATATTTAACATATTTTATTGAAGATACTGAGTTGTCTGAAGCTGAATACAAGCAAAAAGCAAAAGTAGATAAGTCATTTGCTCCATATGATATTTATAAACTTACTAAATGGAAAGAAATACCTTCTGAGTCAGATATGCCCAACCTTCCGGCAATAACAGATTCTGATCATCTTGGTTTTAATCAATTAACAATACCATCTAATGCAATTAAATTTATTAAAATTGAAAGACCAGATATAAATGGCATATACTATTATCGTGAATATTATAGATTGCCAAATAATACATTTGAAGAAGTTGGAGAAAGAATATGGAAGATAGATGGAGACAATGCAGTCTTAAGATCCGAAGAGATTATTCTTGGTAAAAAAAAGATTGATCGTTTATGGGATACGAAAACCGGTGAATTAACACGAATAGAATTTTCACTTAGAAATGAGTCCGGTAAAATGCCTAAGGTTGGTCCATATTTATTTGAAAAAAAGGATTATCCAGCTGATCCAATTATTGAAACCAAATATAAAAATCATAATGGCTTAGAGGTATCCTTAGGTGAATATAATTCAGACAGGGAAGATTATCCAGAATTACCCGATCCTGGAATTATTAGTGCATTAAAAACACCTACAAACATAAGCCCGAATTCATATTCCGATCCTGAATGGGTAAATCAGAATGTAGCTTCAATGAGAATGCCTTCAGGTTCAATGATATGGAAAATTGATATTACAAAGGGAGTATATGTTGAATATTTTAAGAATCATAGCATTGTAACTGACATGAGATGGCATGATAAACAAATGACACAGCCTCAATATAAACATTTAAAATCTTACAATAAATATTTATTAAGTGTTGGATGGTTCACTAATGGTAGAACCAAAAATGTAATTATTACAGGTAGATTAACTCATCCAGGTGGTGTTCGTTGTTCATTTAATGAAGATGGAAGTATTAAAAACTATCATTTTGATGGAAATAGTGGAAAGAATTTAGAAAGAATTAAACCTGTATTAGAAAACTATTCAAATTTACCTTCACTAAATTCTCATCTATCTCCAAATCTAAAGAGTGACATGAATCGTCCTAAAATACCACAGGCTGAAATTACGCCATTGTTTACTGCTATTTGGGGTAAAGATGACAATTCAATAAACACTAATAATATTGTTGTAGAACAGCAACAAAATCAACAGAATGATACTCCAACCTCCAATAATAATAATGAGGATGAGGAAAACTACCAACAACTCCAAAGGAAGGAGTTTTTCGAGTTGCTAAGCGAGGTAAATAATAAATTAAAATCGGCCACAAAATCATTTGATAAAAAATGGTGGAAAGAATCACAGGGACCAAGAGCTACAGATAATCCAAAACAGGAAAGTTTGGATATAATGCGTCAGGCAGTGCAAATTGTTAAGAATGCTAAATACCGAGAAAATGAAGGCTCATTAAATCACCTTATTGCATATAAGTTAACTGACTTTTCGGGCCGAGTACATTCATACAAGGCTAAGGAGGCATTCTTTTTATTAGCTGCACAACTGATAAACAGGTCTGATCAACTAATTTCTACAAACCGTTTTATGCAGGAGAAACAAAAGCTTTCTGAGCAATATTGTTTAAGCGGAGAAGTATGGAGGGAAATGACCCGCAAAGCCTCATGGGGCGATCATGCCTATAACAAAATGGCTTGCGACAAAAAAGTTATGCAACAATACGAACGTGCAGTTCAGACCGATCCGAACAATCAAAAAGCCAAACGAATTTTGGAGCAATTGAAAGCCCCGAAAAAACCAGTTCCGGCAGCAGTACAAAATTTTAAAGAGATAGAGCCTGAAAGTTGGAACAACGCCCAAACAATTATGGCACAACTTGACAATGATGTACTGGAACAGGAAGAAAAAATAACTGAACACTATTCTGAGATTGCGGCCATGTCTTTAGTGGTGGGAAGTGGTAGTGTTCATGTAAAAAAAGCAGGAGCGGAAACATGGGAAAAAATTACCGATTCGCATGTGCTGATTTTTGAAAATGACATGATCAAAACCAGTGATGATGCCAAAGATGTTGCGATTACTTACTCTGTTGATAATACATTCTTTGCCATAAAACCTGGCTCGGAAGTAAGGGTAAGGCAAAACCATCTGGATATAAAAACAGGGGATATTTTACTGAATGTTACTAAAAAGGGAACGAAATTCATGGTAATCACACCAACTTGCTCGGTAGGTGTACGTGGAACCCAGTTTGAGGTGAATGTAAAACCTGACAAAACCACCGAGACATATTTATACGAGGGGGTTGTTGAAACCCGTAATGGTAATGATATTGTATATTTAGTCCCCGGGCAAAAAGTTATTGCCAAAAAAGGCGAGGCAAAATTGCAACAATCAAACTTTAATACTAACAATCGTAAAGCAACAAATTGGGCTAATGTTGATAATCAACGCCGTCAACACGAACAAATAAAGTCCGGCGAAAAGGCTGGTAAACCTTCCGGTGAAGGTTCATCAGAATTTGATTGGACAGAAACAAGCCGCGTTGCAAAATACGATAATACAATTATTGAAGCAAACTGGAAATTATTACACGAACAAAAAAGCCAGTTTATTGGAAACTTATCATCTGCCCCTGTGAGTTACGACGTGTTTTCTGTTGGGGGTGTAACTTCATCAATGTATGCACAACATGTACACCGGATTGATGAATGGCAAATATCGAGGGACGCAATTGCCACCCGTGAAAAGCCAAATGATGTTTTTGCATTAGACCAAAATAATATTTGGTTATGTGGTGATAAAGGGATGATTTCGCATAGCGATGTTCGTGGAAATGAAGGAAGCTGGGCAGTGCAGCCAACCTCCACAAAAGAGAGCCTTCAGGGCATTTGGTTCACCGATTTAAAAAACGGTTGGGCCGTTGGTAGAAATGCCACCATTCTTTCAACCAAAGATGGCGGAAAAACCTGGATTAAAAACACATCACCATTAAATATGAATTTTATTAAGGTGATTTTTACCGATAAAACCACCGGATATATTTTGGCTGACAAAATAGGAAATGACTACAAAGGAAGAATTTTAAAAACCACTAATGGCGGCTTATCTTGGGCAAAACATGAATTTGAATGCACTATACAGGATTATCTTACCAGCATGTATTTTCATGATTCGCAAAACGGATGGATATGCGGCAAAGGCGGTTTTATTACTCACACCACTAATGGTGGCAAAACCTGGACAACGCAGCAAAGATATTTGGATGGTTTAAAAAGCTTGAACGACATACATTTTAGGACTTTAAATGAAGGATGGGCGTGTGGGCTGAGAGGCTTGCTTTACCACACTACTAATGGTGGAAAAACATGGACTAAACAAGATATAGGTGAAAAATATCATTTTACGGCTATCGAATTTAACAGCCCTTTCATGGGATGGCTGGCAACCGCAAATAATATCTATCAATGTAAAGATTCACGATTTGAAACATATCGGAAAGATTATCTGAAAAATGGACCTCCAAAAACTATAAGTCCTAAAGTAATTAATGATCCTAAATCTAAGCAAGCCAAAGCGGATAAAAACACATCAGCAAATAATTCAAATTCCGATAAGCAGCTTTCCCCTTCTGATATTTGGAGCTTAAACACTTACAATAATGATATTGAATCCTTCAAACAAAATGTAACTACAAAAACCAACAAAGGTTTTGTTCCTGTTGGATTAAATTGTACTAACTCACAATATGAGGTTTTAT
>CAYOKJ010000184.1:0-5297 GCA_964404485.1 uncultured Bacteroidales bacterium
GCATTAAATCATTTTCGCATTTATCAATATTCCACTAAATTCGTGGTAGTACCATGTAAAATAATAGTGAAATTGATCTGCATCCGCTAAGTGCCTCCAAGGCGCTAAGCGGGTTCTTGTATTTTTTTCAATCAACGAAAAAGATCAGAAATCCTGCACAAAGCAACTCCTTCCCCTTTGTGGGGGAAGGCCGGGATGGGGGTGTTATATAGCCACTTTTACAGAGTCAAGTTTTTTTATTTCTGCATAAAGTTTATCGAGTGTGGTCTGAGAATCGAGTTTGACTTTTACTGTAAAACTTACATAAGTCTTCTTGCTGCTTAGTTTACTGCGCCAGTTTTTAAAGGGAATATCTAATTCTAAAAATATTTTTGATAAATCATTTCTGTGCTTTTCTTCAGGATAAAGTGTGTCCATTACCACTTTAAGATCATAAATAACAGGAAATAGGATTTTTTTATCTCCAAAAGGATTTTTGTCTAATTTCATACTCATTATTTAATTTATTATTTTTCTTAATTTTTTATTTAGTATGTTTAATGGTAACAAATACTAAAATGATTAAATGCTTAAATATTTAAATGATTAAATGAATGCTATCTGATTTTTCCATAAGATGATTTTTTTTATTTTATAATCCTTAATGTTAAATGATTTACACTTTTAATCATTTATTCATTCTATAATTTAATTGTTGAATTACTGCTATTTGTCTTTATGCCAAAAATTATTTTTGATACTGATGAGTGAGATTATTTATAATCTTCACGAACAGGGTAAAACACATCAAGAATCTTGCAGTTTGTTATAGCCCTTAGACATGGTTTTTGCTAGTTGATTTATTACAAAGATAGGGAATTAGTTAATAGTTAATAGTGAATAGTGAAAAATTTTAAATTTCAAATTTTAAATTAAAAATCTTAGTTTTTATTTATTGTCAGCCAATCTGCCGGAGTTTTTACTGCCGGTTTTTTCTCATAAATTACATCATCAAGGAACAACGCTAACCTGCTAAAAATACTTGAATTTTTAATTCCGAATCTAATAATATTATGAAGGAAATTATTTGGATGAGAATAAGGACAAACACTCAGACATCTACCGCAATCTGTTCCGCTTTTTGTCCAGAATTCAAAACATCGTTCCTGGTTAATTTGCCATCGTTTCACTCCATTTATATTTTTTCTATCATCATGAGAAATAGCATTTGCCGGACAATTAATTGCACATTTTTTACAATTATCACAAAAATAAATAACAGTTGGGTCAAAAGCTCTTTTATCTAAAACAAGTGGAATGTCAGTTGTTACAACTGCAATACGAACTCTTGGGCCATATTTTGGAGTCATTAATAATCCCATTCTTCCCAACTCACCAAGTCCGGCATCTTTGGCAACCAATGGACACACAACTTCATAATTTCCATCGATATGAGCCTTTGCGGGAAATCCGAGTAAACGAATAAATTCAGCCAACTGCACTGCAATAACTCCGGCATTAAGATATTGTTGAGCCGACTCCATAACAGCTGGAGCAAGTGGTCCGCATTTTATTGCATGCGAATCCATTTCAACTGTAAAAGCAATTGCCAATTTATGGTCAATTTCAACTGTATTACCGTAATTTTTTCCTCTTCCCCGATAACTGTATTTATGATAATCTTTTAGCTCAGTAATTCCAATATCAAGAGCTCCAAGCTTTTTAGCCCAGTTTTTAATATATTTTGTTGTGTCAACAGGATTTGCATTTACTTTTTGTGAAGAAATTTTATTGTCAACTTTCGATTTAAGTGCATCAACAGTATAAAAGCTTGCATTAGCAGATGAAAACATAAAAGGCTTGTAGTTGCGGGATTTATTGCTTAGAAGCCCCGGGTTTTTTCTTATTTCCTTGTCAGTTTTATAATTGTCTGATTTATTTTTATAATAATCTTTATAATTATCTGAGTTTATTTCTAATTCGTTTCTCGAAAACATTGTGTCTCTTTCATCAATTCTATCTTTTGGGAAAATATCAGAAATTTTTCCGGTAAACCGGATTGGTAAAAAATAAATCATCAATAGAATAAAAATTATTGAAAGTAGAATTATTGAAACAATCAAATGAAATTTAAAATCGAAAAAACCTGTAATAAGAAAGGGTAGGGGAGAGAAGATGGCAATTTGGAAAAAAATTGCTGCTGCTTTTTTTTCGTTTTCATAAAGTGAAATAATTCCCGCATAAACGAAAAAAATAAAAATTGCAGAACCAAAAAAAATCAAAGTTAAATCGAGAGAATCCATTTCCATAATCATAGTTTATAAACTAAATGATGTCTTTACACTTCCCCATAAAAACGGGCGAGCAGTTGAAAATTCAGGACTACGGAAAAACTGTTCATATTCAAAGGTAAAAGTATTATATGCTAAAACAAAACCTGCAGAAGCTTGCCATACAGTTCTTTCCATCATTTCTGCATTAATTGTATAAATGCTATTTCTATTTGTTGCACCACCTTGAAGTGTTGCATCATAAGCAATAAAATTTGTCTGCCCTTTTATGAAAAAATAATATCTGAATTTATCTCCTGATTTATCTTCTCTTGAATATGAAGCGATGTCCAGTTTTTCGAAGTATGGACTTATCTTTCCAAATCTTATGTGAAACCCAATTGAAGCATTTGTGTATACAGTTCCTAAAAAAGCATTTGACATGCCGTTAAATTCAAAGTATCTTGAATTAATAAAGGCTTTTTCTACTTCGAGTTTGTAATTTATAAGTATGTCGTTTTTTACCTGATGTTGCCAGCCTAAAGGCTCATGCTCGTGAATAGCATGCTGAAAATATCCACCGAGGGAACCAGGACCAATCACACCAATGTCAATTTCTGACGTAAACCTGATTTTATTATATTTATCGTTTGAAATTTTAAAATGACCTAAATATAAATATGCTGCAAACGGACGGTCATTTATTACAATATTTCCCAGATCAGGATTTGTGGGTGTGTACATGTTCTGAACTAATGATATTCCATAATAATTTGTGGAATTTGCCGCAGAAGGTAACAGAAACCTCATTATTGGTGAATATGAAAGAACAGGATCAATAAATTCAAATTTTATTCCGTTTGTATAATAATAATCGGTGTTGTTGAAAATATCGTTGTCAAAATATATTCTTAAAAACCTTCCTGTGTTATAATTGTTGTTAAAAAAGTTGTTTTTATTATTGAATAAATACTGTATGTTTTTGGTTTTATTTGCTTCTCCGGATTTGTTAAAATAGATATTTTTTGCTTTATTTGCTTTAATTGTTTTTACTTCTCCAAAGGTTTTTTTTTGATAAGAATATTTTAATTCTCTTTGAGTAATTATTTGATATTTAGATGAATTAATTATTGAATTTGAAATATTTATTTTCTTTGAATTAAGATTCTTTGTAGTTTTAAATTCATGCTTGGGATAAAGATAATCTTCTGATGTAAATTCAATAAAATGATTTTTTGGTGTCAAAATTATTATAGACAACAATAAAAAGAAAACTATTTTAAGAAGGTTACTCAGCATTTAAATCAGTTCAAAAAATTCTGTTAAATCAATTTTGTAAAAATAGAAATATTTTAAACAAAAAAGCACAAAACAAAGATTATCTGTTAGTCTTGCAATTTGTGAACAAAATTAATACTAAAAGATCAAAATACTATTTTTTGACATCGGAGAACTCACTTTCTTCAACTATTTTCAAACCTTTTTCAGTCATAATAAAAGTTTTACCTGATTTTCCATAATGAAAATCATAATAATATCTATCAACGAGATTATAAAAATCACCCAAGAAATGAATTTTTCTTCCAACAGGTATTTTTAATACTACATTTAATTCCTGTCCACGCCATTTTAAATCATCATCAATTTCGAAATATGGATCAAAAACAAATGACGAATCGGTTTGATCAATTTCATAAACTGTGTTTTCAGCCCTGTTTTTTGCTTCCATACGTGAACTCCCTCTGGAATAAGTATATTGAATTAATTCAAAGTTTTCAGTATTACTTTTTTTAATTTCTAATGTGGGAAGAAAATAAAAATCACCGTCTTCGTCAATCAGAATATTCCATTCATCAATTTCGAAATAATTATCATAATCATAAATGTCATTAAAATATTCATCATCATAAATACTTAAATATACAATATCAGAAACAGGTTGTGTAATTTCAATTTCCTTTTTCACTTCAGCATCCGATTTATAACTTTTAACGGTTGTAAAACTGAAATAAATAAGAATTATTAAACCAACAAGCCAAATATTAAAAGCTGTTACTCCAATAAACTTTGTCCTTTTTATTCCGAAAATCATTCTGATTCCACCATAAAGAAGCATTAATAATGGAATGCCAAGAACTAACATTATTGAAGCTTTAAATAATCCGGGATTGTTTCCTGGAAGTAAAAGATCGAAGAAAAATGGGAAATCGAATGCAAGGAAATCATTATGACCAAAAAAGATAAATCCACCCCAACCAAAAAATGTAGAAATAAAAGTAACTATCAAACTAAAACCAACTATTACTAATACAATCCCAAGTAGAATGATAATTACTTTTAAAAATGCTTTAAAAACCAAAATGAAGGCATTTAGAATGTTTTCGAAAAAGTTTTTGTGATCACCACTTTTTTTTTTATAGGTTTTTTTTGCCTGGTCAGTTAAGTCGTTAATTTTGTTTTTGAGATGGTTAAATTCCTCACGAATTGATTTCTCAATATTAGAAATATTAACTTCTTCACCTTTCATTTCAAGTCTTTCGGCAGTAGTATGAGCTTCAGGAATTGCTATCCATAAAATCAAATAAATGAGAAACCCGAATCCGGAAAATGCTGCTAAAACAAATCCCAATCTTACCCATAACGGGTCGATGTTAAAGTAAGCTGCAATTCCGCTACAAACTCCACCAATTATTCTTGTATCTGTGTCGCGAAATAAACGTTTACCGTAAGTTTTTTGATATGATTGTTGGCTATTACTCGATGTTTCTTCTTCTTCCGAAAATTCATAAGGCTCGCCCATCAAAGTAATGACTTCATCAATATCGGCCAGAATAATTACCTGTTTTTTGTCTGATAATTTTTCCTGTAACAATTCTGCAATTCTGTTTTCTATGTCTCCAATAATATCTTTGCCACTATCGGTTTTATCAAAATGTTGTTTTAGACGTTTAAGGTATAAACTCAGCTTTTCGTATGCATCTTCATCAATATGAAAAATTATACCGCTAATATTAATGTTGAATGTTTTTTTCATTTGTTTAATTTTTT
>CAYOKJ010000185.1:0-5240 GCA_964404485.1 uncultured Bacteroidales bacterium
TGATTCAAATTTCATAATAATCAATTCCGAAGATGTAGGGCAAATTGCTTGATTTATGTTCAATTATAACTATGTTTATTTTCATTCTATTTGGTTACAGATTCTCGCAAAAAGCTGGCTGGGCGATGCTAATGATAGCACCGGTTTGGGACCCAGTGAGTTTACGTTTGTGCCCTCAAATTTTTTAAATCTAACTGGTTCTGTAAATTAAATTGTGTATCTGCTCATGATTCTATAAGTTATAAAAATTTAATAATAAGGATGCACACACATGGATGACAAAGAACTTGAAACACTGGCAAAAGAGCTTGCCAAAGACAATAAATAAGAAAAAACCACTCAGCCTTATCCAGGCGCCTTGTTAAATTGACAGTAGGGACCACATTAAATACCGAGATGGAGGATCATCTGGGTTTCTCCAAAAATAACCCAGATGGCCGGAACACTGCTGCAAAAGTAGGGGAGAATAAATTATTGTTATCATTTTTGTCTCTATTGGGAATGCTTATTTTCTTTCTGTTTGGATACCAATACTACAGAAAGGCCGGCTGGGTAATAGTTGCCATCATGCCAATTCTGGCTCCCACAAACTTTACGTTTGTTCCTTCAAATCTTCTGCCTCTGACCATGACTCGTGTGGCCTTTGCAGTTACCCTCGGGATGATATTAAAAAATTATCATCGCAAAGAAATTCCTTTAAGGGGAATCCTTCGGAGCAGTTTTGTAAAGATTTTATGTCTTTTCAGTTTATTCGTTGTTGTTATTTCTATTCATGATCGATTTGAAAATATATTCTTCACCTATATTCCACGCCTCGTTGTTGGGCTTGCGCTTTGTTATATTATCATAAGGGATCGCAAAGACTTAAACAGACTGGTTACTATTTTTGTGTTACAAGCCGCACTTATATCAGTATTCATCCTTTTGGAATATTTTACTTCAATCAACGTTATGGTATGGTTACGCAAGACAATCCCCGGAGTAGATCTATACAGCCTACAGACAAAAGGGTACAATGAAATTGTTAGAGCTGGTTTTTTAAGGGCTTCGGGAATAGACGGGAATTCGGTCCCGACGGGATATAGACTCGTTTTCCTTTTCCCAATTGTTCTATGGTTTGCGTACAAAAAAAAAATAGTGGGAATTATTTTAATTGGAATCCTGGCAAGTGCGTTTATATTGCTCCAAACCAGAGCTGCTTTTGTAGGGGCGGCTGCTTCTATGTTTGCTCTAATAATGAGTTTTTTCTTGCTTAGAGACGTTTGTTTAATAAGGCAAATTAAAATAATCGGCAATTTAGTGGTACCCTACTTCATAATTTTGATAATCTTGTTGTTTTTTTTCCCACAAATAATCAACCCTTTTAAAAATTTTTACAACCAATCCCTTTTGCCTGTGTTTATATCTCGTGGTGATACAGTTAGTGCAAAAATAGACCGACTGCCAAGGGCACTGAATTATATCAAAAAGGAGCCGTTGAAGGGATATGGGTCTCCCCATTATGCATATTTCTTCGTTATGGAAACTGATGATGTTCCTTCCCCTGTCATCTATGCGATAGCCGGTGGTATCCCTCTTGTTACTCTATATCTGGCAATGATTTTTTATATGCCATACAGCATTTTTAAGTTATCAAGAATGCCTGGACTGAATACAAAAGACAGGGTTTTCCTGTGCTTTGCTTTTGCTTCGTTTGTAGGCGGAATAACTGTAGTTTTTTCCAATTGGCAGGAAAAACATTTTATGATTATGTATATGTTATATATTTCGATTTATAAGGTTTATTCATATAAGAGAAAATCAGGAAACAGGATTTTGGGATTAAGTATGGATAAAAATAAGAGTAAACGGAGATAGAAAAATTGTCAAATAAAGTACTTATAACCGGTGCTGCCGGTTTTATCGGTTCGCATCTGACAGAATTGCTTGTGGAAAAAGGCTATCAAGTAAAAGCGTTTGTTCACTATAATTCCAAAAACAGTTGGGGATGGTTGGATGAATCAAAATATAAAAATGAGATTGAGGTAGTTACCGGTGATATCCGTGACTATGATTCTGTTTTTGATGCAATGAATGGATGTCATGGTGTGTATCATTTGGCGGCATTGATCGGCATTCCATATTCTTATGTTTCTCCATTGGCATATATTAAAACGAATATTGAAGGCACTTATAATATTTTGCAGGCAAGCATGAATTATGAGATTGAAAATGTATTAATTACATCAACCAGTGAAACATATGGAACCGCGCAGTATGTTCCAATTGACGAAAATCATCCAATGGTTGGTCAATCCCCATATTCTGCAACAAAAATAGGAGCTGATCATCTAGCACTGAGTTTTTATCGCGCCTTTGATCTGCCGGTTAAGATCGTACGTCCTTTTAATGTGTATGGCCCACGTCAATCTGCTCGTGCAATAATTCCTACAGTAATTACACAAATACTAAATGGTCGAATGGAACTAAAACTTGGGAATGTAACCCCGACAAGAGATTTGACCTTTGTAAAAGATACTGCTCAAGGGTTCTATGCTATTTCAAAATCAGATCAACTTTTTGGCGAAATTACTAATATCGGAATGAATGATGAAATATCAGTCAGGGATTTAATTGGCGTGATTGCGGATATTATAGAGGTTGATGTAGATGTTTTGTCAGATGGGGAAAGAATAAGGCCCGACAAGAGTGAAGTGGAAAGGCTTTTTTGTGATAACACCAAAATATTGAGCAAGACTGATTGGAAGCCGAAGTATAAACTGAGCGATGGTTTGCGTGAAACTATAGAGTGGCTCAAACATAATTTACAATATTACAAATCGGAGATTTATAATGTGTAAGAGAGCAATTATCTTAGCTGGTGGTAAAGGGACTCGTTTAAGACCATATACTATAGCTTTACCGAAACCATTGGTTCCGATAGGTGAAAAACCGATTCTGGAAATAATCATAACGCAGCTAATTAGCAATGGTTTCGAGCATATTACGATCACAATCAATCATTTAGCAGATATTATCAAAGCATTTTTTGGTGATGGTTCAAAGTGGGGAATTAAAATTGACTATTCTCTGGAAGAAAAACCATTGTCAACGATGGGACCTTTGAGTCTACTGACCGATCTTCCTGAAAATTTTCTGATCATGAATGGAGATATTTTATCTAATATTGATTTTGAAGAATTGTATGATTTCCATATTTCTAAAGAGAGCATTTTTACTATTTCTTCCTATGTTCGTGAGCAGAAAACAGATTATGGTGTTCTTAAAATAGATTCAAATGATAATCTTAGTGATTTTAAGGAAAAACCTGTTGAGCAATATGATGTCAGCATGGGTATCTATGTTGCAAACAGAAAAATCTTGAAATATATTCCATATAATACATTTTATGGCTTTGATAGCTTAATGCTTGATTTAATAAAAAACAATAATTTACCTTTCATTAAACGGCATGATGGGTTTTGGTTTGATATAGGCCGGCCCGATGACTATGAAATGGCGATTGAAAAATTTTCGAAGTCACCAAAGGAGTTCATAAAATGAATATTAAAGTGGCTGTTACAGGCAGTTCAGGGTTTGTTGGACGACACTTGATAAAAAGTCTAAAAGAAAAGGGCTATGAAATAATTCAATTAGATATCCAAGATGGGATAGATATTACTGACTGGAAACAACTTCATAATATAGATAAATTTGATGTTTTGTTTCATTTGGCCGCAAAAACTTTCGTGCCCGATTCCTATGAGAATCCTCAATCTTTTTATTTCACAAATATTATAGGTACATTAAATGCCCTTGAGTTATGTAGGATAAATAATGCAAAAATGATCTTTGCAAGCTCCTATATTTATGGACAACCTCAATATCTGCCAATTGATGAAAACCATCCAATAGTTGCCTTTAATCCATATGCTCAGACAAAAGTGATTGGAGAACAGCTTTGTGAAAGTTATCATAGGAATTTTGGTATTCCTGTCGTTATTTTAAGGCCTTTTAATATTTATGGACCTGGGCAGCATGAAAACTTTTTAATTTCTTCAATTATAAAACAGTCAAAATCGGGCTCAATTTTACTGAAAGATCCTGAGCCCAAGAGAGACATGTTGTTTATAGATGATGTTGTAGATGCTTATATAAAAGCAGCAGAATATGATCGAAAAGATTATGATATATTTAACATTGGATCAGGAAAAAGTTATTCTATTCGGGAAATTGTAAATACTGCTATAAATTTATTCGATCACGAAATAGATGTAAGATTTAGCGATGAAAAACGAAAAAATGAGGTTTTAAATACAATTGCTGATAATTCAAGGGCAAATAAAATATTGAATTGGCAAGCGAAGACAAGTCTATCAAAAGGTATAAGAATGATGATAAATTTTGGAGCTATGAATGATTAATGTTCTTGTAGTAGGTTTGGACATAGGAGACGGTGCAATTGGTGGTATAGTTCATTTCAATAGATTGTTATTAACCTATTTACATAATGACGAAATTAATCTAGACTTTTTTTCCGTGGGTAAAAGTCCAAATTTTTATCATGGCAAGGGGTCCTCTACGAAGTTTGGATACCATCTCCGGCATTTTAAAAGAATGGTTGACTTTATATTCGAAATTAAAAGGAAAAAAATAAGTGTTGTTCACATAAATTCTAATCTGGCAATACGATCATTATTGCGTGATGGTATTTTTTCCTTATTAGCAAAACTTGCAGGTTGTAAGACATGTTTTTTTATGCATGGCTGGGATTATATACAGAAAAATAGAATTTGTAACAATATAATAGGGAAAGTATTACTTTTGATGCTTCTCGAAAAACAAAATTTTATTGGTGTGTCTGCGACACAATTTAAAAAGGAATTAGTTGAGTTAGGAATACACCACGATAAAATATTTCTTTTTTCAACAATGGTTGAAACCGAAAAATATTTGCCTCTAATTAAAAAATACAGCACTGTACCGTTTATGATACTATTTTGTGCAAATCCTTTAAAAAAAGAAAAGGGAATTTATGAATTATTGCATGCGATATCTTTGATTGTAAGCAGCCATTCAAAAATTGAGTTTATTATTATTGGTGGTGGTGGGGAAAATTTGGATACTATCAAGAAAGAAGCCGATAAACTGGGTATTTGTAAGTACATCAGATTTACAGGATACATATCAAATGAGGAAAAAGTTTTGATCTTTCAGAATTCACATATTTTGATATTCCCCTCTTATACAGAAGGATTTCC
>CAYOKJ010000186.1:0-5226 GCA_964404485.1 uncultured Bacteroidales bacterium
CCAACTATTATCCACAAGGCCATTCAAACCATAGATGGCTTTGATCAGGTGTATAAAGTCTTACACCAAAACACTATTTTGCAAGGCAAAAGCCAAAGCACCTTCGAAAACTATATACGAAGGATTGCATTAATAAGTTTACATTTTAACAAACTACCTGAGAATATTTCAGATGATGAGATCAATGAGTACCTAACAGCACTGGCTTTATCATCTAAATCTCCCTCTCGTAGTAGTTTTAAACATATGGTTTATGGCCTTCGGTATTATTTCCGACACATGCGAATGAATCAGCGAGTAGTAAATCTTCCTTCATTAAAAAAAGAAACAAAACTTCCGGTCATACTCAATCAGAGTGAGTTAAGAGAGCTATTTAAAGCCCCAACATTGCTTAAGCATCGTGTATTGTTGGCTTTGACTTATTCCGCAGGTTTACGATCACAAGAAGTATCCAGTTTAAAACTTTCTGATATCGATTATGAGCGAAAAACTATTCATATCCGTCAAAGTAAATTTAAAAAAGATCGTATAGTTCCCTTGTCTGACTTGATATCCAAAGGCCTAAAGAAATACATTTCAGTTGAAAACCCTGTTACCTGGTTATTTAACGGCAAAGATTCAGGTAGCAAGTATAGTACCAATGGATTGAGCTGGGTTATGCGTTTGGCCTTAAAGAAAACCGGTATCAGCAAACATGTAAACATGCATTCCCTTCGTCATAGCTACGCTACACATTTATTGGAAGATGGGGTTAACATCGTCATTATAAAAGAACTTCTGGGTCATGTACAAATTTCCACAACCATGATTTATTTGCATGTTGCCCAAATTCCTTATAAGCCTCCGCATAGCCCATTTGATAAGTTATACTCTGCGAAATAATGAACCGCCCAAAATTTGAAGTTGCTCATATTGTAGATCAATTTTGGGATGCCTTTGTCAAGAAGCACAATCCCAATAGCTATACTCTTAGAATCTTATATGCCTTGCGTGTTTGCAGGACATCGTTATTAGGTGGTCATAAAGATAAGTGCGATAACTGCTCAAAAATCCGCATTAGCTATAACAGTTGTCGTAACAGGCATTGTCCAAAATGTCAGGCAGCAAAACAAGCTATTTGGGTAGAAGATACCAGTGAAAGAATTATTGATACCAAATATTTCCATGTTGTATTTACTTTGCCCCATGATCTTAATGAAATTTGCCTTCTTGATAGTAATTTATTTTATAGTGAACTATTTGCAAGTGCATGGAATACTTTACAGACTTTTGGATATACCCATTATGGTGTAGAAAGTGGTGCATTGGCGATGCTTCACACATGGGATCAAAAGTTGGGACTTCATCCACATATTCATTGTTTGGTTCCCTCTGCAGGGCTGACTCTTGATGGGAAATTTAAACGTATCACCAAAAAGTGTAAATACCTACACAATGTAAAGATGATGAGCAAGGCATTTCGTGACAATATGCTCAAACGCTTAAAAAAGCAACTTCAGAAAAAAGATCGACTAAGTACATATCAACCAATAATTGATAAAGTATGGGCCAAAAATTGGAATGTATTTTGTGAGTCTTCTTTTTCAGATGCTGAACATGTTATAAAATACCTTGGACAGTATACACACCGGGTGGCTATAAGCAACCAGCGTATTTTAAGCATTGATAATGATAGTGTCAGATTTGTATATAAAGATTCCAATGATAACAGAAAAGATAAACCAATAACTCTCACTGGAGTTGAATTTCTTCGTCGTTTCTGTATGCATATACTTCCAAGGGGGTTTGTTAAGATTCGCTATTATGGCATTATGAGCAGCCGGTATGCAAAAAGGACTTTACTGTTGTGCAAACGCGCCTCTAATCGTCCCAAAGAAAAAGAGAGCATTGGTGATCGCCTAAAGCGAATAACTGGTTTTGATATGTTATTGTGTCCATTTTGCAAGAAAGGTCGGATGCACACCATAGAAACAATACCCAGAATCCGTTCACCATGTCAGTTGTCCCGATTAAAAGTAAATCAATTATCAGTCTAATATTCAGTAGTATAACAATCTTGTTCCGGCAGGATAGGGATTATATTATCCAACAACTAATAAAATAATCTAAAATATATTGATATGCTTCAATAGGTTGAAAAAATACTTAGAAAATAGATAATAAACAGTTTCGTTGGCGGCTAGCTATTCCAAAAATAATACGCAGTACACTTCCAAAAAACAAAATAAAGCCAGTATAAAGTGCATAAGAGCAGAGGGTGCTGTTGGGATTTAGTCCAACACTTGCTTCAAACTCGGCTTTTCAAGCCGTTTGAAGCCTATTTATTTTTTTGGCATTAGTTAATATTTTTTCTGTCTGTCACAACTTTTTAATATCATCATTAATATATAAAGTATCTGTATTGTTATCATTAGGAAAGATCTACCTTGATTTTATTATTTTTCTGGAGGATAAAATTCGGTTGTTATGTGAAATGGTAATTATATACATACCTGAATTAAGATCTTCAAGCGAAAAATATTTTAACTCATTTGAGTGTATGTATTCTCTTTTCAGAACAGAGCCATTCATACTAATTATTTCAACATAGTATTTAAACTCGTTTGATTCATTGATTTGAATATTTATACCATTGCAAGCTGGATTTGGATATAAATCTATTTTAATATTTTCTTCTGGTAATTCGGGTTGATAGATGATAATATCACAAATCCAATCATAATTTAAGTACATATTATACAAAGTGTCGAATTCCAGATCTTCGTTAAACTTGAACATGAAAATATCAGAATAATCCGGAAAGTCTTTTGATCCGGATACAACCAGCTTATTATTCTCTGTGACAACGGCCCCTTGAATATCTAAATAGTAGTCGTTCACAAATGCAGAATCTAAAACATTTGCATCTGAATCAATCATATATAAACCCAGCATGGATGTAGAACCATAACAACCATTATATATGCCTGAAACTATGCAATAATTATTTCCATCCATTTTACGAATAAATTTTCCATATTTATTCAAATCGGATATGCCGGAGACTGTTTTATAAAACAACAAATTACCCGATTCGTCAACTCGATAAACACCTAAACTACGCGCATTTGTTTCCAGATCTACTATAGTAGTTAGTACTAAGTATCCACCAGTTTCCAATTCTACCGAAGAAAATGCTAGACTTATAGTTGTATCAGAAATTCCTAGCACTTTTTCCCATTGTTCATTACCATTGTTATCTACTTTGATTAACATACTTCTCAACCAAACTATGCTTGAGTCTCCAGGATTAGGAGTATAGGTGAAGCCAGTAATCAAGTATCCCTTATCCAAAGTTTCGAATAAATCTTTGGGTTCACTACCAAAGTGATGAGTGTAATCGTTTTGCCAAATGACATTGCCAATGCTATCGAGCTTAAACAAGGCAATTCGTGATGTTTCACTCAGATATTTATTAAGAACTATATAATTGCTATCTGATGATTGAATGATATGACTGGCATAATCATAATTATAGATGTTTCCATAGGTATTTTTCCACTGCAGCCCACCACATGCATCTAATTTTAGTGCATATGGTTCGCCATACGGGTCATTTTCATCAGTACATCCACAAATGATAAAACCACCATCATGCGTTTCATACATTTTGTGAGGATAATTAAGATCATCTGATGTCGGGAATTTTGTCCATAATGTATCCCCGTCTATCGAAAGTTTTATTAATCTGAACTTCGACATATTTGATCCTTCAGCAAGGGAGATCGCAAAACCGCTATCGTAGGTTTCACTTATGTCGTACACTCTCTGATTAAAAGGAAGGTTGATGACCTTTTGCCAATCAGGAATAATCTCATTCGTATCTTGAGAAATGATATTTATTATATAATCTTCTGTTTCTCCACTTGACCATGGGCAGCCTGAACTTGGTGTACCGTAACTTATGCGTACCCTCATCCTATGTTGTCCAATAATACTGCTGTCATTTGGAACAGTCAAATATTTATCAACTATTCCCGGACCAGGATGGGAACTTACCAAGATACATTCATCGGACTCAAAAACATGGTTGTTATCAAAATCAACATTTACTCTGACTCCAACAGAAGGGCCTGCATTGGTTCCTTTGCTGACTAACATCCTGTATGTTTCGCCAATTGCCAGATCCGTTGTAAATATAGAGTCAGGATAAAAACTGTAGTACGAAAAGGGATCATATTCAGAATTGCAGTTTAAAATGTCTTCAACATTAAAATCTTCAATTTTAGCACCATGACTATATCTAATAAAGGGAGTACAATAGCAGGGTTCAACATAGCTATCTGTTATTGTAATAAAATAATCTTCAGCTTCGCCACAGTAATAGGAGCCACATGGATTCAATGTAACTGTACTTTGAGCCATCATAACTCTCAATCTTCTTATTCCAATGTAGCTAGCGTCAAATGGAATGGTTATCATCTCATTTTTATATTTAACTCCAGTTCCGCCAGCATCTAAAACAACTTCGTCAGATGCGAAAACCCCATCATTGTCAAAATCTATCCAGGCGGTAAACCGGTTATTGATCAAAGTTGAATATTCGCTGGCAACCTGCATGGAATAGGTTTCTCCCATGCTAACAGATGTTGTAAAATCATCAATGCTATAGATTGTATAATCACCATTTTCACCCGACTGGATATTAAACAGTGAGTTATATTCAAAATGATTGATATAATCATAATTAAAGTTAAAACTTGGAAAGCAAGGCGATTGTCCGTAAGCAACGCTTGCGATAAACAATAATGGGATGAGATATTTCATATTTCAACAATTGATTTCCGAATTCTTGAAGCAAATGTTTTAAACCAGTTTTATCATTCCTTAATTAATGCCAACATAAGTATAACCGTAATATTCCGTTTATATCTTATTTGTAATAGTGTGTTTTGCTAAAAAACAGATTAATAAATCTTTTAATATTTCGAAGATAATATTTCATAATTTTCAAATGTACAAAAATATTTTATCATTATAGTCATTTTTAATGCTTTAAGCTTAAAACTTAAAAAAAGCTAAGCAAGTTAATTATGAGTATTTTGTTATTTTAGTCATTTTAGGTTCTTTTAATTTTCCTGCTTTTGCATATAATGACTTCGGAAATAATAAATACAAGGGATTATAAAAAATTTTCAGTTTATTTTTTTCTAAAATGTTGTTTAATTTTTATGGTACTATCACGAA
>CAYOKJ010000187.1:0-5173 GCA_964404485.1 uncultured Bacteroidales bacterium
ATTTAAGGTTCTATTAAACACCTGGCAAAACCATTTATTCTATGCCCCCAAATTCTTAAACGCCTCATAGACCAAAAAGACAGGCCAAACAATTGCTTTCAGGAATCCAATCACACCCATCCAAAAAGTGCAAGCACTAGAAATAAAATAAATTGCAGCTCCAATAAAACCTAAACCATAAACCGCTCCCGCCGGGGCATTTCCTTTGATATCTTTTTTCATCTTTTTTTTCTCCAAAGATAAAAATTATTCCTTGTACATCAAAATAAATAGCAGTCATTTCAATCAAGGGTGAAAATACTAAAAAGTTTTTTTGGTTAAGGTTAGGAGGCTGGTGTAATTTATTGATAAAACTTAGTGAAACAATAAAGAACATTATATAGGGACGGCTGGGGATGCACGAGAAAACCTATTCTGTATTTTTTGTAGAAAATTTTCAGCAGTCTTGACTTTTTGGTACTTTTGTGTTAAGGCAAAAGTACAAAGAAGAAAAAATAAATTAATAGATTTCAACATTCGAAATAACTATAAATACAAGGATATACGACAAATTCTCCTAAATGAACAAGTTGGAAAAGTTTATCATCGAATTGAGCGAATAATATGAATTTCAATTAGCGTAATTCAATGAAAAAATGACAAAAACGAATTATTTGTCATATTCCTTAATTTCCAAATAATTAATTCATAAATTATTTATTACTTTTGCACCCAATTTTTAAAATACATAATATATTTAATGAAAGCAAAATATCGGGAATATAAAAACCTAAACTTAGCAAGTATAGGAGAGGATATTGAAAAATATTGGGAAGACCATAAAATATTTGAAAAAAGTGTGGTTATCCGTGAAGGACACAAACCATACGTTTTTTATGAAGGTCCTCCTTCAGCAAACGGAATGCCAGGTATTCATCATGTGATTTCCCGAACAATAAAAGACTTATTTTGCAGGTATAAAACACTTAAAGGATTTCAGGTAAAACGTAAAGCCGGTTGGGATACTCATGGTTTACCAATTGAAATTGCCACCGAAAAAACACTCGGTATAACAAAAGAAGATATTGGAAAAAGTATTTCTGTTGAAGATTACAACAATGCTTGTCGCAAAGAAGTAATGAAACACAAAGACATATGGGATGATCTTACCAAAAACATGGGTTACTGGGTCGATCTCGACAATCCTTATATCACTTTCGATAATAAATATATTGAATCTGTTTGGTATCTTTTAAACAAGTTGAACGATAAAGGTTTGCTATACAAAGGATATACCATTCAGCCATATTCACCTGCTGCCGGTACAGGACTTAGCTCTCACGAATTAAATCTTCCGGGTTGCTACCGCGATGTGAAAGACAGCACGGTGGTTGCTCAATTTAAAGTTGTTAAAAACGAAAAATCAAATTTTTTATTTGATGATGATAATGAAGATGTGAGATTTATCGCCTGGACTACTACTCCTTGGACTCTTGCTTCGAATACTGCTCTCGGTGTTGGGAAAAAAATCAATTACACAAAAGTAAAAACATTTAATCCATATACTTCAAAACCAATTTCGGTAATTCTTGGTAAAGAACTAATCGGAAAATATTTTCCTGAAAAAAATGCTGAATTGAAATTGGAAGATTATGAAGCAGGACAAAAAAATATTCCTTTCCGGATTGGTGGGGATTATATTGGGAAAGATCTAAAAGGAATCTCTTACGAACAATTATTAGCTTTTGCACAACCAAAAGACGGTGATGCTTTTAAAGTTTTGATTGGCGATTTTGTTACAACCGACGAAGGTACAGGCATTGTTCATCTTGCTCCAAGCTTTGGTGCTGACGACCAAAGAGTGGCAAAACAAAATGGAATTGGTTCGCTGACTCTTGTAAATAAACAAGGAAAATGCACCAAAGAAATGGGCGAATTTGCTGGCAGATATGTGAAAAATGAATTCGATCCCAATAATGATCCAGGCAAAAAAGAAACTTTGGATATAGATATCATCGTCAAATTAAAACAGGAAAATAAAGCCTTTAAAACCGAAAAATACGTTCACTCTTATCCTCACTGCTGGCGAACTGATAAACCTATTCTTTATTACCCGTTGGATTCGTGGTTTATTAAAACAACTGCTTTTAAAGACAGAATGATCGAATTAAACAAAACCATTAACTGGAAACCTGCTTCTACCGGTATTGGTCGTTTTGGTAACTGGCTCGAAAACCTTGTTGACTGGAATTTATCAAGGTCGCGTTTTTGGGGTGTTGGCCTGCCGATTTGGGTAAGCAAAGATCGTAAAGAACAAATTTGTATTGGCTCCGTTGCCGACCTGAAAAAAGAAATTGAGAAATCAATCGAGAAGGGATTTATGAAAACAAATCCTCTCGAAAATTATATTCCCGGAGATAATTCAACAGAAAACTATAAAACTTTTGATCTCCATCGTCCTTACATCGACAAGATTATTCTTGTTTCCCCTTCAGGAGAAAAGATGTTCCGTGAACCTGATTTAATTGATGTTTGGTTTGATTCGGGAGCAATGCCTTATGCACAAATGCATTATCCTTTTGAAAACAAAGAAGAGTTTAAAGCCAATTTCCCCGCCGACCTTATCGCCGAAGGTGTTGATCAAACAAGAGGATGGTTTTTTACAATGCACGCAATAGCTGTTATGCTTTTCGATTCTGTGTCTTACAAAACATGTGTTTCTAATGGTTTAGTTCTAGATAAAGAAGGAAACAAAATGTCGAAACGACTTGGAAATGCTGCCGATCCATTTAAAATTATCAGCCAATACGGACCTGATGCACTTAGGTGGTACATGATGACAAATTCACAACCTTGGGAAAACCTTAAATTTAACACTGCAGGAATTGGTGAAGTTCAAAGGAAATTCTTCGGAACACTTTATAATACTTATGCGTTTTTTGCTCTTTATGCCAACATAGATGGTTTCGATTATTCTGAAAACGATATTGCATTTGAAAAACGCCCTGAACTCGATCGTTGGATTTTATCAGAATTAAATACTCTTATCAAACATGTTGACGGATATTATGATGATTATGAACCTTCAAAAGCAGGAAGAGCTATTCAGAATTTTGTTGATAGTTATTTAAGTAATTGGTACGTTCGTTTATCACGAAGAAGGTTCTGGAAAGGTGATTATACTGATGATAAAATTTCTGCATACCAAACACTTTATAAATGCCTTGAGGTAATTGCACAATTATCTTCACCAATTGCTCCTTTCTTTACTGAAAATTTATTTCTTGATCTTAATAAAATTACAAAAAAACATGATGTGGAATCTATTCATCATACAAATTTCCCAAAAGTTAAAGAAGAACAGATTGATAAAGATTTGGAAGCAAGAATGCAGCTTTCGCAGAAAATTTCTTCTATGGTTTTATCCCTGAGAAAGAAAACTAAAAATAGAGTTCGTCAACCACTTAATAAAATTATGATTCCTGTTCTTGATAAGGATTTCCAAAAGCAAATAGAAGCAGTTGAAGATCTTATTTTATCAGAAGTTAATGTAAAAGAAATTGAATATATTTCCGATTCATCTAGCATTTTGGTTAAAAAAATCAAACCTAATTTTAAAACATTAGGGCCGAAATATGGCAAGTTGATGAAACAAATTTCTCAGGCAATAAGCAACTTTAATCAGGAAGATATCAGTATATTCGAATCAACTAAAAAATATGAATTATCTTTGGCAAACGAAAAAATAGAGATAACAATTGAAGACGTTGAAATAATAACTGAGGATATTCCCGGATGGGTTGTATCAAATATGGATAACTTAACAGTTGCTCTGGATATAACAATTACAAAAGAGTTGGAAAAAGAAGGAATTGCCAGAGAGATAATTAACAGAATCCAAAACCTCAGGAAAGACAATGGTTATGAGGTTACTGATACTATAGCTTTGCAAATCGAAAAAAATAATGCAATTATTGATGCAGTTAACAATAATATTTCTTATATTTGTTCGGAAACTTTAACAGATAATCTGGAATTTATTGATAAAATTAAAAGCGAGGAATCAGTAATTATTAATTTAAATAGTGATCTTCAAATCACAATAAATATAAAAAAGACAAGTTAATACATTTGCTCAACTATTTAGTTTCTATATAATAATATGAAGTATGAAAGCTACTAAAACAAAAAAAACAAAATACTCAAGCGACGAGTTACAGGAATTTAAAGAATTAATTCAGGTAAAACTTGAAAAAGCACAACGAGATCTAAAAATGTTAACCGATGCTTATACAAATAATAATGAGCATGGAACCAATGATACTTCTCCAACCTTTAAAGTTTTAGAAGAAGGATATCAGGTTCTTTCAAAAGAAGAGAATAGTAAATTAGCTGCTCGTCAGCAAAAATTTATTCAAAATCTCGAAAATGCTCTAATTAGAATTGAAAATGGTTCTTATGGAATTTGTAGAGCTACCGGAAATCTTATTTCTAAAGAAAGACTAAGAAGTGTACCTCATGCTACATTGAGCATTGCTGCAAAAAACAAACAATACGATTAATATTGTTTATTATTAATTTCTTTATCAAAAAGATATTTTGAAAAAATCTTTCATAATAATATTTCTGGTTTTATTTATCGATCAGGCATTAAAGTTTTGGATAAAAACTACAATGCATCTTGGTCAGGAAACCAATGTGATGGGTGATTGGTTTATTTTGCATTTCACTGAAAATTACGGAATGGCATTTGGGTTTCAATTTGCCGGCGAATTTGGTAAACTTTTTCTCAGCATTTTCAGAATACTCGCCATAATAGCAATTGGCATTTATATTTATAAAATTTCTCAGAAAAAGCATAGTACGGGGCTTTTAATTAGTTTATCTCTGATATTTGCCGGAGCTCTTGGAAATATTATTGACAGTGCTTTTTACGGATTAATATTTAGTGAAAGCAATTTTCATCAAGTAGCATCATTTATGCCTGATGATGGGGTTTACGGTACATTTCTTCATGGAAAAGTAGTTGATATGTTTTATTTTCCTGTTTTAAAGGGAACATTCCCAAGCTGGCTTCCGTTCTGGGGTTCCGAAAGATTTATCTTCTTTCGTCCTGTATTTAATATTGCAGATTCTGCAATAACTATCGGGGTTTTTATTTTATTATTTTTTCAAAGAAAAGTCTTTACAAAAT
>CAYOKJ010000188.1:0-5140 GCA_964404485.1 uncultured Bacteroidales bacterium
GAGGTGTCTTTTTTAACGCTGTTTTCTTTGGAAGTTTTTATTTTGCACAGAAAAGATTTCCTGTACTTTTAAAAGCATAAAATAATACACATAAATTTATTTAAAGGCTGTCAATATTGAACCTTTTTTTTGATTATTTTACAATAATTGGAATTTTATTCCCATAATGGGATGTTTTGTAATATTTATAATCATTTAACATCCTATTTACCTGATAGTTAAAATATTGGTTTGATATTTGAGATAGTATATTTGTTAAATTAAATAAACTATAAACAAACATCAAAGCATTATGAAAAAGCTAACATTATTATTTATTGTAATTATCTTCTCTCTTACAGCCTGTCAAAAAGATTGGGATCAGATTGTTGAAGAAGATCAAACAAACAATGAAATGACTTCCATGTCTAATATGGTTGTTAGTTCTGATTTTAATTGGAAAACAACTAAAGATATTGATATTAATCTTACCGGAATGGATAAAGATGAAGTAATATATATTAAATCTGTTGAAGGTGATGTATATCAAAAAGCATTTGTAAAATCAGGAATTAATTATTCTACAAAAATTACAATTCCAACTTATGCAACAGAAGTAAACGTGATGTGTAAAGGTGTGTTGACAAAAATTCCCATATCAGGAAATGAAATTAATTATAAGTTTATCTGATTTTTATCGTAATATTTACAATAATTGTTAAAAAAAGGAATTTATTATGAAAAAAAGAATTTTATTACTCACGCTAATAGTCGGTCTTTTGTTTACAGAGGTTTTTGCCTCTGGTATAACCCGATATGTTTCCCCTGCTGGTAACAGCACTTCTCCTTACACCAGTTTAACAACAGCTGCAAATAATATTATGGACGCTGTTTTAATTTGCAATAATGGAGATATAGTAATGGTTGATGATGGCACATATATTCTCAGCACAAATATAATTATAGAAGAAGGGATAACTGTAAAAAGTATAAATGGTAAGGATTTTGCAATAATAGATGGGAACAATACAGTAAGATGTTTCTATATTGACCATAATAATGCAATTGTTGATGGCTTTACAATTCAAAATGGGTATAATCCCAGTGGCTTTGGAGGTGGTGTTAATATTGATGATGGCGGAACTTTAAAAAATTGTACAGTAAAAAACAATCAGGCACGTGATGGTGGAGGTATTGCTATAGACAATGGTGGTCTTGTTGAAAATTGTTATATACTTGATAATAATGCCGATAATAACGGAGGTTCAGGTTATGGTGGTGGTGTCCGCTTATTAAACGGTGGAGAGATAAGAAACTGTGTAATTACAGGAAATACTTCTGTTAAATATGGTGGTGGCGTTAATGTTTGGAATTCGGGTATGATAATGAATTGTGTAATAGCTAAAAATACTGCACCTCACGGAGCAGGAATAAGGACAAGACAAAATGCAGAAGTATATAATTCCATAATTTATTATAATATTGGTGACAATTATGAAGTAAGCGGAGCAGGATACCATTATTATAATAGTTGCACAACACCTGCTTTACCATCTTCATATAGTACAAATTGTATAAGTTCAATACCGATGTTTACAGCTACAACTTCAGGGGCAGAAGATTACAGACTCCTAGCTGCTTCACCTTGTATTGATGTAGGAATGAATTTTGGTTGGATGGGTACAGTTCCCGACCTTGATGGAAATACCCGAATAGAAAATGGAATTGTTGACATGGGTCCCTATGAATCTCTTACAGCTCCTACTGATACTGATGGTGATGGTGTAGCTGATGTTGATGATGATTATCCCAACGATCCCGATCGGGCAATTGATAACTATTATCCGGCAAATGGATATGGAACTTTAGCTTATGAAGATTTATGGCCTGCCAAAGGTGATTATGATTTTAATGATCTAGTTTGTGATTATAAATTTCAAATGGTAACAAATTCTTCAAATAATATCGTGGAAGTATTTGGAACATTCATTATCAAAGCTTTTGGTGCTGGATTCGAAAATGGATTCGGATTTCAATTAGCTAATGATAATATTTCTAACTCTGATATTACAGTTACCGGATATGATTTGCAGGAAGGATATATAAGCCTTAATGGGAATGGTACTGAAGCAGGACAAACAATTCCAACAATAATTGTTTATGATAATAGTTTTAATTTAATGCCACATCCCGGAGAAGGAATTGGTGTAAATACTGATCCTCCTGCACCTTATGTAACACCGGATACAATTAGTGTTTATATGGATATTACTGACAATATTTACACATTAGCTCAGCTTGATATTCCAAATTTTAATCCATTTATTATTGTAAATCTTGAAAGAGGAGTTGAAGTACACCTACCAAATTATGAACCTACTGATCTTGTTGATGTAAGTTATTTTGGAACTTATGAAGATGATTCTGACCTTTCAACCGGTAGGTATTATAAAACAGAGAATAATTTACCTTGGGCTATAAACATTTATCAAAGTTTTGAATATCCAGAAGAGAGAGTAGAAATAATTGCAACATATCTGCATTTTGTTGAATGGGCAGAAAGTGGTGGAACATTATTTACTGATTGGTATAATAATACAGATGCAGGGTATAGAAACAATGCAAATATTTATGTAATACCATAAAGAAATTATTACCAACTTATTAAAGCTATCCGGCATTTTTTCGGGTAGCTTTTTTTTACATTCTTGAAAAAGCATAAAACTAATTTTAAATCAGTAAGACTTTAATTTTGTTAAGCAAAATTATTTAGTCGAACTGATCCCGAGCCTAGTCGAGGGATCTCTTGGGTTATATTCCCCGCCGCTTGCGGCGATAAGAAAATAATTTCCAATTGATACCCCGCTGCTTTGCGGCGGGGAGTTTCATTATGTCATTTCAATAAAGGATATTTTCCAACTCCTCAAACTCATAGATTTTTAATTATCCTAATTTCCCAGAAATTCAATTTTAATTTCATTCTGAATAATCTTCTGAATTTGCTGCAATTTACCAATTTTTGGAATTTTATTCCCATATTGGGATGTTTTGTAATATTGATAATCATTTTATATACTATTTATCAGTTAGTTGAAATATTGGTTTGATATTTGAAATAGCGTATTTGTTAAAATATGTAAACTATAAACAAACATCAAAGCATTATGAAAAAGCTAACATTATTATTTATTGTAATTATCTTCTCTCTTACAGCCTGTCAAAAAGATTGGGATCAGATTGTTGAAGAAGATCAAACAAACAATGAAATGACTTCCATGTCTAATATGGTTGTTAGTTCTGATTTTAATTGGAAAACAACTAAAGATATTGATATTAATCTTACCGGAATGGATAAAGATGAAGTAATATATATTAAATCTGTTGAAGGTGATGTATATCAAAAAGCATTTGTAAAATCAGGAATTGATTATTCTACAAAAATTACAATTCCAACTTATGCAACTGAAATTAGTGTAAGCTACAAAGGAGTACTTAGAAATATTCCTATAACTGATAATGAAATTAATTATAAATTTGTTTAATTTATTTAAAATAAAATAAAAAAAAAGTATTATGAAAAGAAAAAAATTCAAAATCATTATTAAACAATCACAGAGTTTAATAACAGCCACAAAAAATACTTTCTATCGAAATTTATTTATTTTGGTATTAGTTTTATCTCCTTTTATTAAAACACAAGCAACAAATCCCATTGAAAGTTTTACTGGAGGAGCCTATATAATTGATATGGGACAAATACCGCAAACAAAATCTAATGGTTTAAAACCATATGGATTAATATATCAATTAATTGTTAACAAAAGTGTTCCTGTTAGTTGGGCAATTAATGATGCAAAAGCCAAAGATGGAATTGACTTCGTTGCTGGAGGTTATACTTTTAGAGGAAGTGCTTTTATTATTCCTTCAGAGTATATTACGGGAGATATTACAACATTAATAAATACATGGAAATCTCAAGGTGTTATTGTTCGTGGACCAATAACAAGCAGTTTTAATGCACCTGTTTTTAAAGAACTTACATCATGGCCCAGAGCTGTTCTGGATGATCAAAATGATCAGTTAGTTACTCCATATTATGCAAATGCCGGAATTCCAACCACTTCTTATGTAACAGCAGGAAATCCAACTGATCTTACCAGTTGTGGTGATGTTTATGTACTACCACATGCTGACCCTCATAATTGGGCTCAAAGTTGGCAAACAGCACTAATTAATTTTATTAAAAACGATCAGGGCTATTTATGGTCAGGCTGCCATGCGGTTAGTGCACTTGAAGGAATGGTTTCAGGAGCAAATTTTTTAAGTGAAAACGGCCTTCAGCCTTGGCATGGACAGGGACATCATAGTAACGGAACTCCACCATATACTTATAACCCTGCTTATGATGGAGATCCTATTATGCAATTTATGGGAGTAATTGATAATGCCACCAGAAATGGATCTGAACAGATATATATGCCGGAAGAAGGTGAAAATTGGCGAAGTACAACTAAAGTGGCTGCTTACGAACCTAATCACCCAGATGCAGATCCTAATGAGGCAACTGTTCTTGTTTATGGTTACGCTTTTGGAGATCCAAATTATGGCATGGTAATGTACGAAGCAGGACACAAGCTAAATGATAATCATTCTGGAGGACCAAATGGTCCGGATAATATAGCTGCCCAGAGAGCATTTTTTAATTTTTTACTTTTGGCGGGGGTTGATAAAACCATTGATATTTCTGCAAATATTCCTGCAACTGTTATTTCAGGTGGAACAATAAACTTAACTTCTTCTGTTTCGGGAGGGAATCCTCCATACACATATGAATGGACAAGTTCATGTAGTGGAGGTAGTTTTTCTAACCCAAGTAGTTCTTCAACAAATTACACAGCTCCTACCGTTGCAACACAAACCCAATGCATTATCACTCTAAAAGTTATTGACGATTGTGACAGGTTTAGTTATACTACAAACACAGTAACAGTTACTATTAACAATCCACCTGTTGCTGTTGATGATAACTATACAACCCCATATAACACTGCAAAATCTGACAATGTAATAACAAATGACAGTGACCCTGATTTGGATAATATTACTGTTAATACACCTTTAATTACAGATCCTTCACATGGTTCTGTTGTTCAAAATACTG
>CAYOKJ010000189.1:0-5104 GCA_964404485.1 uncultured Bacteroidales bacterium
ATTAACATCAAAAATCATAATAAAAATTATCAATTGATGTACGTAATGTGAAATAAATATATGTACTGTGGGAATTTTCAGCGGAATTGCTGAGGGTTCTGTCGGTAAGACCAATTGTGAAATTAAGATTATATGAAGGATTTATTAAGTAGCTTGCACGAAAATCATTATAAACCAAAGTAGTTTTTAAACCCTGTCCAACGAAATTATTATATTCGTTTTCGGCGGAATTGTACGATTTGTAAATATCTTTTCCGTAGTTTTTCCCATCTTCATCTTCACCAATAATTGAATAAAGAAACTTATATTGAAAATAAAATCTACCAAAGTTATATTTTAGAAAACTGACACTCTCCC
The DNA here is from genome assembly GCA_964404485.1 of uncultured Bacteroidales bacterium. Taxonomy (GTDB): domain Bacteria; phylum Bacteroidota; class Bacteroidia; order Bacteroidales; family JAIORY01; genus JAIORY01. Next base: position 358 of record CAYOKJ010000189.1, read on the forward strand.
AGAAATTAGCCCCGTAAGGATGTGCCAACGGCTGATTATAATGTCCGTAGTTTTGAATAACAGCACGATGAGAATAAGTATATGGTCTGACAAAATTATACTCTGTCTGGAAAAATAAATTGGATATTTTAAATATATCATAAGATTTAAATCCTAATTGAAAAGCCTGCTTGTTTCCCCACCATCCGTTTCCTCCGGTTACCTCTGAAAACTTAAATTCATCAAGTAATAACTGGCCGTATAGAACATTTGTTTTTGCTATTTTATAGCTGACATTTAATCCCATTAAAGCATTATCAGGCGAACCTATAGAAAACTCAACCGGACGGAAAAAAATTACCGGATTTAAATAATTTATATCAAATCCTCTTGTGCCGGTGCTGTCAGATGCTTCCCAAATTATTGCCTCGAAAAAACTTATGTTAAGCCGTTTTGTTGCTTTCCAGCTTAAATAATGAAATGTGCCGTATTTTTTTTGAAAGCCTAATTCATTACTGTGTGGTAAACCAATGTCCTGAAACTGTGCATATAAGTTAACATATTTAAAATGCCAGACACTTGTTGTTATCTTTAAGTAAGGATAGTTAAATGAGTTATCCGAGAGTAATAAGGAACGATATCCGTCACCAAAGAAATTTTTGCCATGCCCGAATTGAAAATTAAAATATTTTGAAGGAGTGTAAGAAATGTAACCTGAAGCCATAGCATAATCATAGCCATCAGTTTTGAAATTCCTCTTTAAACCTTGTCCGGGAACTACTCTTGTTTGACTAATGAAATTATCAATATATTCGATAAAAGTTGCCTGATTTTCATGAAAGTTTGTATAAAACGAAAACTTATTTCCGATTGCTCCCAACACCTGAACTCCTCGTGTATTAACATAAGTGGAATTAGAAGAATTAAGATCGCTGCCAAATTCAAAATTTATTAATGGATCAATAGTTAATTTAAAAGCTTTTTTATTCAAAATAAATAAGTGTTCATTGAATATTTTATTCCATAATTTTTGTTTGAATTTGCTTTTATAGGTTTTATTTATTCTTTTGCTTTTTAATAAGGAATCATAATTAAAGACTTGTGATATTTCGGGTAAAGAAAATGGCTTAATTGAAGTATGAATTGATGAAAAAACGGAATATATTTGCTTATCAAGTTCTCCATCAAAATCATTATTGAAATAAATCTTATTGTTCTGTGAAAACAAAAATGGAATAAAAATAAATAAAGAAAAAAGTAATGATAATATCTTGCGGTTCACAATATTATTTATTTTGTCTTTTTATTAGAAATATCGGAATATAAGAAAAAATTATTCCAAGAACGAGAATTATTAATGTTAGCTTTAAAGTTCCAATGCTCTGAAAAAGAAATACTAATATAATGAACAGTATATTAACTGAGAGAAGTATCAGAGTAGTTTGTAAATGAGTTTTTCCAAGTTTAAGTATTTTGTGATGGATATGTCCCCTATCGGCTTTAAATGGCGAAGAGTTGCGGGAAATACGAATAGTAAAGACTCTTAAAGTATCAAACAGAGGAACAAATAATATTCCGATTGAAATTGCCGGAGTTGATTTCATTGCATAAACGCTACTCAAACCAACATTATATTCATTGAATTTTATTATTAACACAGCCATTAGAAAACCTATGATTAATGAGCCGGTATCACCCATAAACATTTTATTTTTCTTGCCAAAAACATTAAAATAAAAATATGCAACCAATGAGCCGAAGATGACCGAACTTAATAGAACAAATTCAAAGTTCTTTGTAAGAAAAAACCATATACCCAAAACAACAGAAGCTATAATAGCAATACCTGCACAAAGTCCATCAATGCCATCAATAAGATTAAAACAATTGATAATTACAATAATAACAAAAAGACTTAATAAAACACTGCTAATATAATTGATATCATAAATACCAAAACAACCATGAAGATTTGTGAATCTTATATCACCAAGTAATATAACAATTAAGGCTGTTGCAATTTGTCCTAATAACTTTTTCTTCCAACTAATAGAAAGAATATCATCTTTTAAACCAATGAAAAACAGTATTATTAATCCCGGAGTTATATATTGAATAGAAGGATAAATTTTCAAATTTAGAAATATCAACAATGTAATTAATATTCCTCCAAAAATAGCAATACCACCAAGAGTGGGTGTATTTTGGGAATGTGAAGTTCTTCCGTTTGGCTTGGCAACCAGATTTTTTGCTTTTGCCACTAACACAATAGAAGGAATAGAAATGAATGTAATCAGAAAAGAAATAACAATACTGGAAAAAATAAGAAATGTAGCATTATTGAATATAGCATTTATTAATTCCATTGTTATTAAATTAATATAAAAAGATTATCCATTTTACTAAGGATGATAAGTAAACAAAAGTAAAAAAATATTTGCATTAAAAAATAAATTTTATAAAATTATTCAATGATATAAAATTAAAAATCATTTTAACATTTACAAATGTATATTTATTTAATAAATATTGCAATTAATTTAACGCTTTTCTTTTAAAGAAAAAGATTTTCTTTTTCTCCCCAATCAATTTCTAAATTTGCATTTTGAATATCAGTAAATTTAAAATTATTCAGAACGCTTTCAAATTTATTAATATTATGTTTAAGACCAATGTGGTTTTTGATGTTTTGAAAAAGACTTATTTTATTACTGAACGGAGTTTTCGGGTCAAAATCCCTTGGATGAAAATAAAGCAAAGTATAATCTCTTTTTTTAAGAGAATTAATAATTTTTTCAAGTGGGAATATTCTAAAATAACCGCTTCCTGAATTAAAGTTTATGCCTAGATATTTGAAATTTGACACAGGCAATTCTTTGATAAAGTTACCATTTGGAGTTTTAATTTTGTATGGATAAACATGTTTCTTCCTTCTGTTTACAAATGTTAGAGAAGAATCATATTTTATTCCCAGGTCGCTTAGAATATCAAACACCCATTTGTTTGTACGATCAATAGAAAAAGCAGGCATGCGATAGCAGTCAACTTTTTTTCCGCTTATATCTTCTATTGTTTTTATGCTTTTTTCGGTATCCTTATAAAAGGCTTTTTTGTTTAATGATCTGGTTGTTTGGTGAAGATATGAGTGACTTCCAATTTCAAAATCCATTTGAGTTAACAATTTAATTATTGCCGGATATTTCTGTGCAATCCACCCAACAACAAAAAAAGTTGCTTTGTGATTATCGTTTTCCAGCAAACGAATAATGTTTTCCAGATTTTTCATCAATCGGGATTCATTATCATACCAGTTCTTCGGATCTGAGAAATAGCGGTTATCTATCAGATGGTACCAGTCTTCGAGGTCGATTGTTAGAATGTGCATTTTATTTTTTATTATTTTACTTTTTTCTTGAACCTAGTGAAATATGCTACGCATTTCACAGGTCAGGTAAAAAAGTAACAAAAATTCAAGGCTGATGAGAATTTTCTTCAAAATTTACGAAATAGTTTTCCTCCCGCATTCCAAGCCGTCCCAATGCAATGTTAATTTTTGTTTCGCCGACGTTTGTAATTTGGGACTTCGGGAATGCTTCCTAAATCCAACGCTTAAAACTATTTCTTATTTTGTACGAAAATTCCCAAAGGCCAATCCTAAATCGCATGGGTTTTTTGTTCTTTGCTGTGTTTTTAGATTTCTTCCGATTTGTTTTTATTGTACAACACAATCAAACTCAGTCATTTCGTCTTCAACGTCGATTGTTAGAATTTTCATGGGTAAAGGGTTAAAGGCTAAAGTGAAAAGGCTAAAGTATAAAGGCTAAAGTTTAAAGGCTAAAGTTGAAAGTATAAGAAAATGTTTGAAAGCAAGACATCTTATTTTTTTTTATGCAGCGAAGAATCAAAAATTACTAAAAGTTGCAAAGTGTGACCACTTTTTACTTTCAACTTTAGCCTTTAGCCTTGTCCTGTATAAAGTACAAAGGCTAAAGTATAAGGAAATGTTTGAAAGAAAGACCTCTTATTTTTTTTATGCAGCAAAGAATCAAAAATTACTAAAAGTTGCAAAGTGTGACCACTTTTTACTTTCAACTTTAGCCTTTAGCCTTTTCAAATTGTTACTCCTTTCTTTTAGTCTTGGAACAAATTGCGCCAAAGATATTTTTTAATTCTTGGGATTCGTTAACTAAAATATTTGTTTCTTCAATAAGTTTTTCATTTTAATTTACGCCTCTGATTACTTTTAACCAAAAATTAGATTCTCTACTTTCTTTCAAAGATATTCTGACTTTGTTAGTAAAGTCTGCCTTCGAAGATGCTCCTTGTGCCTCTTCATAATTAGCACCCATTGAGGATGAAGATTTAATCAATTGATATTTTATAATTTTATATTCAGTTGTGTTTGGATGTTTGCGTAAATATTTTATAACATTAATAGCAAACTGTAGAGTTCTTTCTGATAAATCGTTCATGGTTTATAAAGTTTAAAGTATAAAGGCTAAAGAACAAAGGCTAAAGTGGCAAAAAGTGCTGTATAAATAAATGTTTAAAAGCAAGACCTCCTTTTTACTTTTTACTTTTCACTTTAGCCTTTAGCCTTTAGCCTTGTCCTATCATCCGTGTTCTATTATTATATATCTTTGCGGTGCAATCACAATAATATGATATCTTCTATAATTAAAAGCATAAAAGAATATATAAACAAAAATAAAATAAAATTTCTTACAGATATTTTATTGTTTTGTTTTATTACTGTTGCTTTGCACTG
>CAYOKJ010000190.1:0-5096 GCA_964404485.1 uncultured Bacteroidales bacterium
CTTTTTGTCAACTACTTCAACATCATCATTGTTTTTCAGTCCTTTTGAAACTGCTCTGTATGGAGCAACAATAATTTTCTGCCCTTCGGTTAATCCTTCGATTATTTGGATATACATATTATTTTGGATGCCGGTTTTTACTTCCTGCATAACAGCTTTTTTATCAACATAAAGGAAAACATACTCTCTAACTTCCTTGTCTTTCTTTATTTTTTCATCTTTTTCAACTCTTTCTTCTTCTCTTTTTTCGAGTATGGATTTTTCCTTTCCGGAAGTATCAGCTCTTGTTGTAACTGCCTGAATAGGTACAGTTAATATTTGATATGCTGTCTCGGTTTGAATATCAACAGTTGCCGACATTCCCGGTCTGAAAGGTGATTGATTTGGCTTATCTTCAGGAATTAAATCAAAATACGAATCACGAAGAATTAAAATTTTTACATCGAAGTTTGTTACCTGGTCGGCACTCACACCAATAGTATTGGCTGAAGTAGCAATTTCAGTAACAACTCCTTTGAATTTTTTATTCAAATAAGCATCAACTTCAATAATTGAAGTATCATTCAAATTAACTCTTACAATATCATTTTCATTAACCTCAACATTGACTTCCATATTTCTTAAATCGGCAATACGCATAATTTCGGTACCACTAGAAAACTGAGAAGCTCCGGTAACACGCTCACCAACTTCAATATTTAATTTTGAAACAGTTCCGTCGTTTGGAGCATAAATACTTGTTCGGTTTAAATTCTCTCTTGCTTCTTTTAATGAAGCCATCGAACTGTTTACTGAAAAATTAGCTGCTTTTACACTTTCTTTGGCTGCTTCAACTTCAGCTTCAGCAACTGCAAATTGCGCTCGAGCTGCATCGAAATCAGCTGCAGAAATTACATTTTGTTCCCAAAGTTTTTTGTTTCTATCAAAAGATAATCTGGCATTTTCAAACTGAGCTTTTACCTGGGCAAGACGAGCTTTTGCATTAGCTTTATTTGCTTTTTGCGAGTTAAGTGCGGCTTCAGTTCTTTCAAGATTCGACTCATAAAATTCGGGGTCGATCTTGGCAAGCAATTTACCTTTTTTTACTTCCTCACCTTCTTTCACATATAACTCAACAACCTCACCAGAAATATACGGGCTTATTTTTACATCAACTTCAGGTTGAATTTTTCCGTTTGCAGCAACAGATTCTACAATTGTACGCTTTTCAGCTAACTCTGTACTTACTTTTTTATAATGAGAGTTTTTCTTTTTATTTACTGCTACTATTATTAAAACCACTATTAACAAACCTCCAATGATAAAAAACCATTTTTTGTTTTTCGATTTTTTCTTTGTTGAATTTTTCTTCATCTGTATATTTTTTTTCCTGAATTATTATGATTTGTAAAAATACATATTTCCCATATATTATAAGCGCTTAAAGTTTTTAGTGACTAAAATATTTAAAGTTATGACCTCCTTATAATTAAAGAAAAAATCTCTAGTTTTTTATCTTTAATAACTTTTGTTCACTTTAAGTACTTCTTTACAAAAACTATTTATACTCATCAATTGATAATGGTTTACTCATATAAAAGTCGAGTATTTTTGCTTTAAAAATATAATTGTACTTAGCAGAAAGAAGTTCTGATTCAGCTTTGGTTAATTGCTGTTTTGCAACATTATAATCAATTGAATTTACCATCCCAACATTAAACTTTTTCTCCATATACATAAATGCTTCTGAAAACGAAAGGAGTGATTTTTTTGTTGCATTATAAGATTTATAGGCTGCAACAGCATCAGCAAAAGCTTGTTCAACATTTTTTCTGACTTGATTTTTTTGAAGTTGTAAATTGTATTGAGAGTTTTCAATTCCCATTCTTGCCTGACTTACATACGTAGAAACCTGGTAACCATTAAAAATTGGTATTGACAATGATAGCGCTAACGACCTGTTTTGATGGTCATTAAACTGCTCTCCGAAAGGAATTACATCACCAAAATTTGGATCCGTTGGATCAAAAACTGCTATCTGATCAGAATAATTTGTTCCCCATCCAGCTCTTAAGGATAAACTTGGACTCCTGCTACCTTTAGCAATTGCAAGACTTCTTTCAGAGCTTTTTAATCTGTATTCGGCACTTTTAATTTCAGGAAGATTAGTTAGTGCATATCTGTATATTTGCATTGATGGAATTATTTCCGGCTCTTTTTTGATTTTAAGCTGTGGTTTGTAAATTACAAAATTATCAGAAGCTTCAAGATCAAGAATTTGTTGAAGATCGAGATATGCAAGATTCAATTGATTTTTAGCATTTATTAAATTAAGTTCTTCAGCTGCCCCCTGCGACTGTACATCAAGTAAACTACCTTTTGCAAGAGTTCCTGCTTCAACCATTTTTCTGGTTCTGTCGATTTGTAATTTTGTAATCTCAACTGATTCGCTGGAAGTTGCAACAAGCTCATGAGAAAATAAAATCTGTAAATATGCAGCAGCAATCATCAAAGAAATATCATCTCTCATTTTGTCTGAATCAAATTTACTTGCGAGATATTCGTATTGGTTCTTTTTTATTTGATTTAAATTTTGCAATCCATTAAAAATTGTAACATTACCATTTAATGAAAAATAATCCTGTGTAGTTTGCTGGTTTGTATATTCGTAGGTTGCCATATCTACCGACCTACCCCATCCATAGCTGTGACTTACACTTCCGTTTACCGATGGAAGCAAATTTAATTTACTCTGCAAAAGATTTGCTTTATTAGATTCTGAGGATAATTCGCTTTGCTTTATCTGAATATTATTATCCAAAGCATAATCAATACAATCCTTTAACTTCCAAATTTCTGATTGTGAGATTCCCTGAATACCCAAAGATATAAGACCAAAAACTAAAACTACTACTTTCAAATTTTTAAATTTTTTCATTTTGCTCATTTTGTTCATTTTATTATTAAAAAAATATTATACAAATTTTATTAATCCAAAACAAATTGCTAAAAATATGCCATTTTTGTATTTCGTTAATTTTAAACTTTTTATATGAATAATACGATTTGCTTTTGAATAAAAGTGTACGATTAAAAACAAATATGTCCAGTATTGAACAACGAAAAATCCAATTAAAAAAATAAACTTATTTTATTTTAAAATTTTGGATAAATTTACAAAATAATTACATATAAAAATTAACAAAAATGAAACATTTTAAGTATTTGCTTACAATATTTTTAATTTTAATTGTTAGTATTTTAACTGCACAAAAATATAATTTTAATTCATCTTTCATTGGTGATACAATTGATGCTGTTCATTATGATATTTATCTTGAAGAAATTGATTTTTCAGCTAAAACAATTCAGGCTTACACCAAAGTTCAATTAACTCCTTTAGTAGACAATCTAAACTCAATTACCTTAGAATTGATTGATTTAACGGTAGATGAAGTTTTTATTAATGATATTGAAATTACCACATTTACTCATGAAGATGGTTTTATTCATATTCCTCTTTTAAACCCGGTAAATACAAACGACACATTAATTGCCGAGATTCATTATTTCGGACAACCTTTTTGTGAAAATTGGGGAGGATTTCATTTTTCAGGAGATTATGCTTTTAACCTTGGAGTAGGCTTTGATTCTGATCCTCACAATTTAGGAAAATCATGGTTTCCATGTGTTGATGATTTTACCGATCGGGCAACATACGATTGCTTTGTAACTGTTGTTGATACCCAGAAAGCAATCTGTGGAGGCACACTTATCGAAACTATTGATAATGGGAATAACACATTGACTTTTCACTGGCAAATTCCTCAGACAATTCCAACCTATCTTGCTTCGGTGGCTGTTGGAGAATATGAAGTAGTTAATGATACTTTCAATGGAATAAATGGAGATATCCCCATAAGTATTTATGTCAGACCATTTATTACAGGAAATGTACCTGGCTCTTTTATTCATTTAAAAGAAATCATGAATAATTTCGAATCATATTTTGGTCCTTATCCCTGGGACAGAATCGGGTATGTTGAAACATCAAAAGGAGCTATGGAACACGCCACAAGTATTGCTTATCCTTATGGTTGTATTAATGGAGGCTTAAGCTACGAATGGCTTTACACACATGAGCTTTCGCATATGTGGTTTGGAGATAAAGTTACTTGTTCTACTGCCGGCGATATGTGGCTCAACGAAGGATGGGCAGTATTTTGGGAAATGTACTATCGTAACGACCTTTACGGTGAAGACGTTTTCAAAGAACTTTTACATGAAAAACATGCTGATGTTCTTCAGTTTTGTCATACTTCTTCCGGCGATGGAAGTTATATGCCTCTTTATAATGTTCCAACTCAATATACTTACGGTGAAACAGTTTATGATAAAGGTTCAACGGTTGTTCAAACCATGCGTGCTTATCTTGGCGATTCAATATTTTTTGATGCAGTAAAAGGATATCTTGAAGAGTTTGCTTACAACTCCGCTTCATCTTTTGACATGCGTGATTTTTTTACAAATCGTACAGGAATTGATATGACAGATTTTTTTGATGCCTGGGTTTTTACTGCCGGAACACCTCATTTTTCTATTGATTCTTTTGCAATCCAGCAAAACGGAGCTAATTTTGATGTTGATATTTACAGCAAACAAAGATATAAAGGAGTTGATTACCTTGCAAATTCAAATATTTTTGAAGTTGATTATATTGATGAAGACTGGAATATTTTTTCAGACACAATTCACTTTTCAGGAAAGACAGGACATTCAATAAAACATCTTTCCTTTGAACCCAAATATGTTTTTACTGACTTATATGGAAATTTTTGTGACGCAACAACTGATAATTATCAAATTATTAATACTGCTGGTGAATATAATTTTACAAAAACATTTTGCTTGTTGGATTTTGAAGAAATAACAGATTCGGCATTTGTTCGTGTAACACATAACTGGGTAGCACCCGATAGTTTAAAAACTCCAATTGCCGGTTTAACATTATCCGATTATCGCTACTGGAAAATTGAAGGTCTTTTCCCTGAAAACTTTTCTGTGAAAGCACGTTTTTTCTACAGCAAATCATCTCAACTTGATAATACACTTCTTGT
>CAYOKJ010000191.1:0-5041 GCA_964404485.1 uncultured Bacteroidales bacterium
CTGATAATATTTTTATTGGTAAATCAATTTGCAATTTCACAAAATATTGACATTAATGGTTATGTAAGAAACTATACCGGAATTCTATATGATAAGGGAGATTTTTCAATTCTTCAAAATACACTCAATCTTGACTTCACTAAATCAGGAAATAAAGTTGCTTTTAAAGCAAATCCAATCTTGTATAGTTATAATACCGACAGTTTAGATTTTCGATTAAGAGAAATTTACGTTGATTTATATTTTAAAAATTTTGACTTAAGAATTGGAAAACAACAAATTGTATGGGGAAAAGCTGATGGTGCATTTATAACCGATATAGTTTCTCCATTAAATCTCACAGAATTTCTTTTACCTGATTTTGATGAAATAAGAAGAGGAGTAAATGCCGTAAAATTCGACTATTATCTTGGCAACAATACATTTGAAATAATTTGGATACCAAATTTTACCCCTACAAAAATACCTGCAGTTGGTTCTATTTGGTATATTCAACCTGAATTTCTGATTACACCAACTTTCGACTGGTCAAAATCTGAAATTATTCCCAGTCTTAAAAACAGTGAAATATTTTTAAAATATTCAGCTCTTACTTCAAAGGTTGATATTGAGATTATGGGTGGATATACTTTTGACGACAAGCCTTCAATGCACAAAAACTTACTGCTTGACACATTGGGTAATCCAAGTTTGTTAATCAAACCTGAATACCACAGATTGTTTGTAAGTGGAGGCTCATTTAGTTCAGAAATCAAAGGAATTGTTTTACGTGGAGAAGCTGCATTTTATAATGGCAAATATTTTCAAACAGAAGATCCTCTTGCCATCGATGCTTTAGTGCAAAAGGATTATTTACATTATTTAATAGGATTGGATTTTATTATTGGAAATGTTAATTTTAGCACTCAATTTATTCAGGAAACAATATTAAACTATGATAATAATATGTTTAAAGAGAAGACAGAAAATACAGCTACTTTTTTAGCTCGTTATAATATGTTTCGCGAAACTTTGCATTTTGAATTATTCACATACATTGGTTTAACTAATGAGGATGCCTTAATCAGACCAAAGATTACCTACGATTTTGATGATAGTTTTTCGATTCTATTTGGATCTAATATTTTTATTGGTGATAAAAAAGGAAGATTTGGGCAATATAAAGATAATTCGATGGCTTATATAAAATTAAAATATAGTTTTTAAGTTTAAAATGATTGTAACTAATTAGTGCCTAGAATTTGGAGTACTTAAAGTGCCTAAAGTTATCTATTAAGTTGCAATTAACACTAAATAAAATAATTAACCACTGTTTAAAAGTAAAAAAAATAAGGTTCTTTTAGGCATTTTTACTATTGAATTAAAGCATTAATGCACAAATATTAACATTTACTAAAAACTAATCCTAAGTGTCGAAGTTATAAAACTTTAAGTACTCTAGGCACTCTAAGTACTTTAGTCACTAATAAACAAGAAAATTAATACACTGATTAGTAACAAATAATTATTAATTTTATAAGATATTATTTTTTTAATACAAAAATAGCCAGAAATGAAACACATAAATAAATTCATTCCAATAATTATCCTCACAATGTTGTTTTCATCTTGTGATGTTTTACAACAAGTTGCTGAAATGAAAACTTTTGCCAAATGCGAATTTCAGATAAAAGATGCTTCAAATATACAATTAGCAGGAATAAGTGTTCAAAACAAAAACAAATTATCTGATTTTGGTTTTTTAGAAGTTGCAAAAATTACCACAGCTTTTAGTCAAGGTAAACTTCCATTAAATTTAAATTTGAATATTTCTGTAAAAAATCCAAATACAGCACCTGCTTCCATGAACAAAATGGATTGGATTTTATTTATTGATGATATTGAAATGACACGTGGCACCAGCAATCAGCGGATTCAAATACCTGCAAATAATGAAGTTACTAACCTCCCATTGCAAATGCAAACAGATCTCTTTCAAGTGCTTTCATCTGAATCAGCCGATGCAGTAATAAATTTTGGACTTAATCTGGGCGGCAGCGGAAACAGACCAACGAGGATGATGATTAAAATTAAACCAAGTATTTATATCGGAAAGAAAATGATCGCTTATCCTGGATATATTAAAGTTAGAAATACATTTACTTCTGAATAGTGGCTCGAAGAAAATGCCAGGAACTTTGTTAAGCTCAAATTCAAAACCAGTCATCCATACAGAATCCTGATTTCGAAATATAATGTTCCATATATTTTAATGCACAAAAAAGGTAGTCCAAAAAATATGCAAAACAAACCTGTTTATAATGACATTATTAAGGAGATAAAATTATTTTTTAAAACGCAGCTTTCACAGATAAAGAAAATAAAAGGCAATACAAATAATATAATTCTTGATCCAGGATTTGGTTTTGGAAAAACTCTTGAGCATAACTATCAAATACTTAATAATCTACAAGAGTTTAAAACATTAGGAAAATCTATTTTGGTAGGTATTTCACAAAAATCAATGATAAACAAACTTTTACATATCAGGCCTGAACAAGCTTTAAACGGGACTACCGTTTTGAATACAATTTCCTTAATAAACGGGGCAAATATTATTAGGGTTCATAATGTAAAAGAAGCAGTTGAAGCAGTAAAAATTGTTGGGATGCTTTAAATACTGATAAAACAATTTAAAAAGAAAACTTGTTAAAAATGAGTTTAACCACTTCAAATCAAAATTTGAAATTGTTATTTATTGTTCTACCACGAATCTAAAGGAACATTATAAAAAATGCGAAAATGATTAAATGCGAAAATTAAAAAATGACTAAAAATGCTTTAGAATCTATATTGCGTAAGTTTTATATTACTAAACAATTGTATTTTAGCATTAAACATTTTATCATTTAATCATTACAAATTAATTTTTAGAAGAAAGTTGAAATAATTATTTACCAAAAAAATAACATTAGAACCTTATTTATAATATATTATTTTTGCATTTATAGAATCATCATAACGAACTTAACAAATTTTTGGAAGAAATATTAACACATAATACTTTTAAAATTGAAACGAAAAAAGATTTCAATGAGCTGTTTAATAAACATTACAGCAATTTATGTGCATATGCTAATAATTTCATGAAAGATGTTGATGCTTCCGAAGAAATCGTTCAGGAAGTTTTATTTAAACTCTGGACTAACAAAGAAACAACAATATTTACATCATCAATTAAGAATTATTTATTCCGAGCCGTTAGAAATGCCAGCCTAAATTTTCTTAAACATATAAATATCCGCGAAGATTATAAAGTCCATCATGAAAATGAAAGACAAGATGAATTGTCTTCGGAAGATGTAATGATAGTTTCTGAGCTGGAAGAAAAAATCCGAAAAACAATAGACCAGCTTCCTGTTGAACGAAAGAAAGTTTTTTTATTGAGCCGCTATGAAGGACTTAAATATAAAGAAATAGCCGAAAAACTAGAAATTTCGGTAAGTACAGTAGAAAATCAAATGGTTAAAGCATTAAAATTTTTAAGAAAAGAATTAGCGGATTATTTGCCATTTCTTTTTCTTCTTTTTAATGATTTTTTTAAAAACTAATAATATAAATATAAAATTGAATAGAGGTAATCAGTATTAAGATTGTCATATTATTGAAAATTAATGAGAAATAAGTCAGAACATATTGACGAAAAAATACTTTTTCGATTTCTTTTAGGCGAAGCAAATCCGGAAGAAACGAAACATGTAGAGGATTGGCTGCAGTTATCTAAAGAAAACAAAAATGTTTTAAATGATTATGAAACTATTTGGTTGGAAACAGGAAAACTTACACCCAAGCCTGTTGCTGTTGATCCTTTTTCTGCATGGCAAAAAATGTCTGATCGTATTGATAAATTTGAAAAAGAAAAATCACTAAACAAAACAAAAGTAATTTCTTTAAGATCGAGACTTGTATGGATCACCGCAAGTGCTGCTGCTGTTTTGATAATATTTTTTGCCATTCAGCAACTATTTTTTAATCCTGAAACTATAAAAGACATTCAATTTGCAAGTGCAGAAAAGATTCTTTACGACACACTTCCTGATGGCTCACAAATTGCTCTTAATTTGAATTCAAAAATTACTTATCCTGAAAAATTTACAAATAACGAAAGAAGGGTTAAATTAGAAGGAGAAGCATTTTTTGATGTTAAACATAATAAAGAAAAACCTTTTGTAATTGAAGCGGGTAATGCTTTTGTCAAAGTTCTTGGAACTTCATTCGACATAAAATTAATAAACAATCAACCCGAAGTTATTGTAACCCAAGGCTTGGTCAAATTATTTACTGTAGATGCAAATACAAATGATACTTTATCATTATTATTAAAAGCAGGTGAGAAAGGAGTTATTTCAAAAAAAGATAATAAACCTGTTTTGGAGGAACAGAAAATACCGGATGCTATTTTCTGGATGAAAAAAACTTTAATTTTTCATGATACAGATTTGAAAAAAGTATTCACTCTTCTTGAAAACTTTTACAATATTGAAATTAAAGTAAGTGATAAAGAAATCTACAACTTAAGATTATCAACAACTTTTTCTAATAATTCTATTGAGGAAGTTTTAAAGATAATTGCAATAACTTTTGAACTTAAATATACAAAAGAGAAAAATACATTTACAATAAAAAAAGATGACAGCAATAAAAATAACAAGTAGACTACTGGCTTTTATCGTTTTAGTTTTTTTTCTTTTTACGGGAAAAGCTGTTATTTCACAAACGAACTTTTTATCAAAAAAAATCTCTATCTCTGTCACCAATCTTCCATTATCAAAAACATTGGAGCAAATAGCTAATGCCGGAGGTTTCACTTTTTCTTATAATTCGATCAACTTCAACGAAAACCGTTTAGTTAACCTTAGCGTTGAAAATAAAACCATCAACAAATCTCTGAATAAACTATTTGATAATTCAGTCAAATATCTTGTTGTTGGAAGTCATGTTATTTTAATTAGAAAAAATCCATCAAACATATCTTACAACAAAAGCCAGACAAACGATTATA
>CAYOKJ010000192.1:0-4996 GCA_964404485.1 uncultured Bacteroidales bacterium
CTGGTTGATAGAATCACTTAATAATTATTTACCATTAAAATAACAGCAGAACCTTAAAATTAAACAACATTTTAGAAAAAAATAAACTGAAAAAATTTTATAATCCTTTGTATTTATTATTTCTGAAGTCATTATATGCAAAAGGGAGAAAGTTAAAAGAATCTAAAATGACAAAATACTCATATTTAGCTTGCTTATCTTTTTTTATTTAGCAAGCTTAAAGCGTTAAAAATGACTATAATGATAAAATATTTTTGTACATTTGAAAATTATGAAGATATTATCTTCGAAATATTAAAAGATTCATTAATCAATATTATAGCAAAACACACTATTACAAATGAGATATAAACTGAATATTACGGTTATATTTATGTTAACGTTTATTAAATGAATCACCAATCATGAAGAATTATCAACTTTTTGAAAAATATTTAAGTCAATACAGACACATTGTTAATGTCAATCTTGATTCATACACAAACGGTTTTGATAATTATAAAGAATCAATTACTCAAATCATTAGAAATAATATTAATACTATTGATAAACAATTTGAGGTATTTGCTCAGCCATACAGAGAAATTCTAATAGAAAAACACGAAAAGAATGAATTATATGCTTGGGATTTCTCAATATTCAATATAATTAAATCCCGAAGACCAGAAGAGCATATACATTCACCTATAATTTTTGAATTACTTGATACTCATGGCTCCCATGGTCAAAAAGACTTATTTTATCGACTATTCCTAAAAACAATTCTGCCAGAAAATGAAATAAATAAGTTTTTAAATGAAAAGCACACCGAATATAGAATCAAAACTGAAGAATGGATTAAATCTGAAATAGGTAAAGGTGAGATTGATATTACTATAAAATCAACTAACCCAAAGAAAAAATTTGCAATTATCATTGAGAATAAATGGAAAAGCCCTGATAGTTGTTACGACCAGTTATTCAAGTATTACTATTGTTATACAGAAAAATATGGGTATTCAGATGAGAATCTTATTGTTGTTTATCTTACTTTACATGGTGAAGATCCAAAACTTATTGAGCATCCAGATTTCAGCAGGTTTATTGAACACAACAAGGAAAAAAACTATTTCCCAATATCATACAAAAAGCATATAACAAAATGGTTGGAATTATGTGCTGAGCAATGCAAATCCGAAAAAGTAAAACAATTAATTATTCAATATTTAAACTACATAAAATGGAATCAATAATTGATGATAAAATCTACGAACTATCAACAAAAGAAGAAAACTTTGAATTGGTTTATGACATAAATCAACGATTTGAATCAATAAAAGAGAGACTTCGTAAAGAGTTTTGGGCAAGTTTATTAATATACTTAAAGAATAATTCCACCAATTTAATTATTCGAAACGAAGATGATTGGTTAATTTCATTGCAGGATAAAAAATGGAATCTTTTTAAAATAAACATTGAATGGGGAAATGACTATGTAATGAATTATGGATTATACATTGAGGAATTAAAATACAAAAAGCAAACAAGACAGGTATATAAGTATTTAGTAAAACTAGATTTTTTAACTGATTTCAATCAAGACATTTATGAAGATGCCGATGGACTTTGTTTTTACAAATATTTTAGTCATGATTTCACCAAACTTTACAGTCTAAAAAAACTATTACCTGAGAATAGAACTGATTTATTCAAAGAACTTTCACAGTCATTAAATGAACTACATAAACAGATAGAAAACAACTTTATAGAAATTGAGGAAAGAATAAACAACCGCTAACACGCAATCATAAAAAATTGGGCAGATAGTGCTAAAATTGAAGTTGATCGCAATTAAGAAACTTCGAAGTAAAATGAAAATTTGGTGTATTGAAATGCCAAACGCACCATATTCAAACCATTAGGGTACATTAGAAAGAACGAACTGCAAATCAAATACTATGATTGAAAAACATCCTTAGAAAAATAGAAAGCGAAAAACCATCGTATGGTTTTGAAGATGAGTATGTAAGTAGTTTTGAAAGTATAACTATTTATGTACAAAATGGGCTTGTACACAAACCAGAATTATTTAAAGTTTTTAAGTAGTTGTGATAAAAAAAATGATTAATGAAATATTCACAAATTAATATCTCCAAATCCGCTTTCATCCGTGGCCTCCAATGCCATAAATCTCTTTATTTGAAAAAGCATCATCCTGATTTAGAAGATAAAATTTCAGAAGCTCAACAAGCCATATTTGATAAAGGGACAAATGTTGGATTATTAGCACAATCACTTTTCTCAGGAGGAATTGATTTAGGGAGTTATATTCCAAATAATTTTGCTGAGGTCTTCAAACAAACAGATCTCTTAATACAAGGTGAAGCTCCGATTTATGAAGCTGGGTTTAAATATGATGGCCTATTATGTTTCATGGATATATTGGCAAAAAAAGACGGAAAATGGCGAGCTTATGAAGTGAAAGGTTCCACTTCAGTAAAAGAAACCTATCTATGGGATACAGCATTCCAATATCATGTCCTTACATCTTCGGGCATAGATTTGGAAGAAATCTCTGTAGTTTTCCTAAATAACCAATATGTCAGAAATGGAGAATTAGACTTGCAAGAACTATTTACCATTGAATCAGTCAAAGACAGAATCTTAGCCCTTCAACCTAAAGTCATAGAGTACATAAAACAAATGAAAAGAATGCTGGTTGATGTGACTATTCCTGCAATCGATATTGGTCCTCATTGTCATGATCCATATGCTTGTAGCTTCTTGGGTCATTGTTGGAAGAATATTCCTGATTACAGTGTTTTCAATATTTCCAGATTGAATAAAAACAAAAAATTTGAATTATTTCATAATGGAACTATAAACATATCTGATGTTCCGGACAACTTCCCTTTAAGCCACAATCAGCAATTACAGGTAAGTTCTGAGAAAACCAGAGAATCTATCATTGATATAAATCAGATTAAATTATTTGTCGATGCTTTAAATTATCCATTATACTTTCTGGACTTTGAAACATTCCAGTCATCAATACCTGTGTTTGACCATCTTAAACCCTTTCAACAAATATGTTTTCAATATTCGCTTCACATTTTAGACAAGCCAAACGGAACACTAATTCATAAAGAATTTTTAGCAGAAGCTAAAGACGATCCACGAATACTATTTATACAACAACTCATTAACGATATTGGTCACTCAGGAGACATCATTGTATATAACAAAGGTTTTGAAACTGCACGACTTAATGAAATAGGTATTAACTTCCCTGAATACAAAAGACAAACAGAGGCAATAAACAATCGCGTGGTCGATCTAATGACCCCTTTTTCACAAAAGCATTATTACACTCCTGAAATGAAGGGATCCTATTCGATCAAGAAGGTTTTACCAGCATTGGTTCCTGAATTAAGTTATGTAAATCTTAACATCAACGAAGGAGGATCTGCAAGCCTGGCTTTTGCATATCTTTACGACGAAACGAATACGGAAACAATTAAAAAAACCAGAGATGATTTACTTGCTTATTGCAAATTAGACACACTGGCAATGGTTGAAATATTAAAAATTCTTAATTTAGTATAAATCATTATTATACTATTGCTTACAAACAAATCACCATTAAAATCATTAAATTGATCAAAAAATGAAAAAAATATATATAATGTAGCGATAAAAGAAACCATACAGGCTGGTAGTTATAGGAGTCAAATTCAAGTGATTGATTTATATGATTTGATTGAGCAATTGAAAGCCTTTGGTATTTTGACATTTGATATTGAAAACACTCCTCCTTATGATGATTCGCCGAACATAATCAAATCTGATTTATCAATGAATGATATTACAGAATATGAGTTTGATTTGTTAACGAAAACGACAAGACATATACCTTACATTGTTCCTATAAAAAAAGTTCGTTATGAAAAATAATCCAAATATAATGATGTAACCAAACCGCCTAGCGCCTCGAAGGCGCTTGGCGGATGGGCGAACTAACAAACTTGCCTAGGGCTTCAAAAGCGATAGGCGGATAACCTGTTTGTTGAATCAGTGAGACTTTAATTTTGTGAAGCAAACATTTAGTCGAACTCCTGCCTGCCTGGTCAGGCGGGGATCCCGAGCTTAGTCGAGGGATCTGCCCCTGGTAGTTCGTTTTAAACAACAAACATCAGGAGTGCCTAAAAAAAGTATTATAAGACCTCAAATGAGCCACATACCATTTAGGATCGGATAATCGTGCATACAAAGATTGCCGCATACTGCTTTTATAGGATGCCTGGATTATCTGTATCAGATAATTAAACAAGCGAAAAATTATGTAGAGAAAATAGTTTCTTATTTTAGTAAATCTTACATATTTTATGTCAATCATATATTTTGAGACATAGATTTTAGCGAATATATTTTCTTCATAAGACATGCTAATTGGGTATCCTAATAATTTTGAAGATAAAGCAAGATAATTGTTTAGTCTTTGAAAATAAAATCCAAAATTCCGCAAAGTATTCAATGGATCTGTCCGCATTGATAGTAAAAACAGATCATATATATGTCTAAAATAAATTGGATTTCTATAGAAAAGTCTGTCGTTTATTTGAACAACCATCATATTATAAATAATCTGGTGTGAGTCTGAAAGAACATAAGCTATACCTGGAATAATTAATTTCTTCTTCTCTTTATTAATTATTTTAAAACTCAGCTTTTTGTCAAAAGGAGACTTTACTATTCTATAATGAATTTCTACACCTGCAATTGCATTGGGACTAACTAGTCGAGGGAAGTGCCGATGTGCAAAATCAAAAATTGGATTCTTCCCTTCCAAAACCTTATACCCATCAGTCAATAAAATTTCAGCTACTTTAAGTACATCTTTTTCAGCTACTAAAAAATCAATATCGCCCATCATCCGCTCACCTATATCATGGTATAGATTATCTAACAAATTACCAACTCCTTTTAAAAATATTGGATAGATTGAGTGTTTGTTTAG
>CAYOKJ010000193.1:0-4986 GCA_964404485.1 uncultured Bacteroidales bacterium
TGAAATCGAGCAAATGGAGCAGGCCTATACTCAAGTATTTGAAAGAAAATAGAACAATATACAAATTAGGACTTGAACTTAATTATTTCAATCCTTTAATCAATAATTTCTTTTCCCATATTAACAAAATCTTTGTATATTTAAAAAATTGAATAATTTGACTGTATTGATTTTAATTTTGTTTTTTTTACTTTGTGAAAATTAAATAAACATTATAATTCAATATTTGTATATGATACTCTGGAATCATCGTTTATTTAGGATGTTTTTGCAACTTATCTTTTCTTTTTTTAGTTTTTTACTTGACTTTTAACTATTTATATATTATTTTTATATTTAGAAATTTAGTGACTCTTTTTTGAAAAATATTTTATTTTCTGAATATTAACCAAATAAGTAACGATATGAAAACTAAAAAATTTACTTTTAAACCTACCCTGACTATTTTATTTTGTATTATGCTATTTGCTGGGAGCGTGGAGGCACAGACGTCAATTATTTCCAATTCAGGAAATGTTAGTGGAATAACAAGTGGAACTACTATTAACAATTGGCAAAATGTTGGATTGCCTGTTAGTGTTACTTTAAGTACCGGAAATAAAGTTTTAGTACTTTCCACTTTTGAAGCAGATGTTACCAATGGTCCTACTGATATTTTAGGCAAATATCAAATTACTGACGGTACATTAATTAGTCCTACAATTGAAAGGTATGTGGTAGCAAAAGCTTATGATGATCATGGAATTGGTGCAATTAGTTATATTTTTACATATGGTGGAGAAACAGCTGCCAAAGCTTTTCAATTGCAACATGCAAAGGGAATAAATGGGAATAAGCAATTTACAACAAAAGGAGTAATTGTCGCAATGGTAATTAATGATGCAAATATAAAATTGCCCAATAGTAATAAAATAACAACAACACCTAATGTTACAACTACAAGTACAGAAGATTATGTTGAAGTAACCGGAACAAAAACAGATGTTATTACATTAACAAAGCCAGGTGGGATATATTTAACAACTTCATTTTCGACTTTAGGAGATGGAGCTTTAATTGGATATTATGTGCTAAGGTCTTCAAGCGATGGAACTAATTTTACCAACATAACAGATGCCGATATTACGAGGACTAATAGTACAAACCCTGGTGCTGCAACAATTAGTATTCTTTTGGAAGATCAACCAGCGGGATCGTATTATTTTGATGTTGCCCATAAAACCAGTACCGGAACTTTAACTACCAGAAATTTATCGTTAAATGTTGTTGGTCTTGTTGATGCAAATGGATTAGTTTTTCAAACGTTCAAAAGTACTGTGGCAAGTGTTGTTAATTCAACAGCTTCTTTTACAACGGCGGCATCAAATACGATTACTTCACTAAACGGTACAAATAAGGTATTTTTTAATTCAACCTTTAATATGTCAAGTCCAGATATTGTAGATGCAGCAGCATTTCAACTTGTTTCTTCAGGAGGAACTTTTACTTCTCAAATTTTGGAACGATATGTACCTGCCGGAGGAACGGGAAGTGGTGGATTGGTTGGTTTGGTAACAGAATTGAACACCAACACAATTTACACCTTTGAACTGCAGCACCGAAGCACTGCGGCTGTAGCTTTAACAACTTCTAATATCAATTTGGTTGGTTTCCAATTAACAAGTTCACCAACATTTGTATTTAATGCTGCTTCAGGTGATTGGAATACTGCATCGAATTGGACACCTGGTTTAATCCCGGGTATTTCCAATAGTGTAAGTATTCCATCGGATAAGACAGCACTTATTGCAGCAGATGATACAGCTAGTTGCAATGGCCTAGCGTGATGGTACGTTAACTATAAAATCTGATGCCAGCAATAGTGGTTCATTAATTGTAAGCGGTACATCAGCGGGAAATATCACCTATGAACGATACATGACCGGGACAACTGGAACACCCTGGCATTTGATTTCTTCTCCAGTGACTACTCAGGATATTTATACATTGGTAACAACTGGTGGAAATGCAATTGCTTTTATAGATCCTAAATACGGTTTGGGTTATTATGATGAAAGTGCCGATGGCTTTACCACATATACTACAACAACTGCAAGTGAATTTGGGACCCCGGGTCCTATGACAACAGCTAAGGGATATGAAATCCTAAGAACTTCTGATGGCGTTGTTTCTTTTACCGGAACAATAAATACAAGTGATGTACCGAGTTATTCGATTATCCGTGAAAATCAGGGTTGGAATTTATTGGGGAATCCTTATCCTTCTGCAATTAATGCCACAGCTGCCATTCCTGCAGATAAATTATTAAATTCAACTAATGTAGACAATCTTGATGCAAGTTATGCGGCTCTTTATTTATGGGATCCTATTGCTGATTCCTATAAAACAATAAATAATGCAGGAGGCACACCGACAGGAACCTTAAGCCAGGATTATATACAGGCAGGGCAAGGTTTTTTTGTTCGTGCAAAGGATGCCACTTCACGTGTATTTGATATTACCGAGGCTATGCAAACACATCAAACGGATGTAGCATTTAGAGGTGATAAAGTAGTATGGCCAGGAATAAATTTAATCGTCGAAAGCGAAGAAAAACAAAGAAATACACAAATTGTTTTTAATGCTGAAATGACAAATGGACTAGATATTAGTTATGATGCAGGAATTTTTAAGAGCGGAACTTTATCACTCTATAGTCGTTTGATTGAAGATAATGGAGTCGACTTTAGCATACAATGCTTACCCGAAGAATACGATGAATTAGTAATCCCAATTGGTTTGGATGCATTAGCAGGAACAAATTTAGTTTTTAGTGCTGAAATTAATGATATACCTGAAAATTGTACTTTCTTGCTGGAAGATAATCAAACAGGTATTATTACCGAATTAGGTCAAAATTCTTATACAATTGAATTAGATGCAGCCAGTAATGGAATAGGTAGATTTTATCTGCATACCAATATAAATACAATAGGTATTGATAATTTGTATTTACATCCTGAAGAAACATTTAAGATTATTTCAAACTCACAATCTGGAAATATACAGATTCTCGGAACAATTAATCAGGCAACAAATGCAAAAATTTATGATATGAGGGGCAAACTAATTACCTCAGTTCAATTGAGCCGAAATAATGAAAATATTATTCCATTTAACAATGCTCAAAATGGTATTTATATTATCAGGTTTCAATCGAACGATAGAATTGTTAGTAAGAAATTTAATTGGTGATAGGGACGACGTCCCTGCAATCCTTGACTATTTTAACTAGGTATTATAAAGAATTTAAATATATTTTGATTATGAAAGAGAATAAAAAAAGCTTAAATCAGATAAAAGATAATAAAGAAGATAAAATTACTCGTAAAGAAGCTTTAAAAAAAGTCGGCAAATATGCTGCATTTACAGCTGCAGCTAGTATGTTGATATTAAGCCCAAAGGCTTCACAAGCCGCCTCTACAGAGCCAGAGCATCCTGGATGGTGACCATTAAGAACAAAAATATTACTGAATTTATCGTTCGGGAAATCGAAAACAAACAAATTGTTTGGTTTAAAAACTCTAATAGATATGTTCAAATGGAAAAACCCGCATTTACCGTATTTGATAAATTACAAATGGGTGAATCATTTGACTCTATTGTAAAATTTCTTTACTCAAATTATGAACTTCCTGCAATTGAAGGGAAAAAATTTATTAAAGAAATCCAGGAAATTCTAGATAACGAGATATACAATTCAAAAACACTTATTACGAAAAAAGATCATGGCCAAAAAATAACTCTTCCTGAAAAGTTCTATTCCGAAATAACATATCATTTTGTAAATAATTCATTTTTATTAAAATATGAGACTGCACAGATTGAACAAATGATTCATCCATTATTTGCCCATCTGGAAACAACAAATAGACAAAGTCCAAATCATCAAATCCAATTATTTTTCAATAATAAATACTTGAACTTAGTTTCTGATAATATCTTAATCGGTCAATGGAAAAAGGATGACGATCATTTTTTTAGAGGTAAGGTTTTTATGGAGTTACTTAATAAAGCATATTCTAAAAAAGAAGATGATTGGATGAGTGTACTTCATGCTTCTGCTGTGGGAAATGGAGAAAAATGTTTTTTAATTGCAGGTGAGTCAGGGAGTGGGAAAAGCACATTATCAGCAATACTAATGGCAAATGGTTTTAATGTCATTGCCGATGATTTTGTTCCGATTGAAGCATCCTCTTCTAAAGTTATGCAGTTTCCGGCTGCAATATCTATAAAGAAACAGGCTTTTGAAATGATATCATCTATGTATCCGGAATTACTAAAAGCAAAAGAGTTTTATTACGAAAAGTTAAATAAAACCGTACGATACTTAGTTGATAATAATGCAAATAAAAGTATCTCTTCAGGTTTAGATATAAAAGCAATTGTATTTGTTAAATATTTGGAGAATTCAGGGATGCAATTAAATAAAATGTCAAAGAATGAAGCTTTCAGAAGACTGGTTCCTGATTCCTGGGTTTCTCCTTTGGCAGAGAATGCAGAAAGATTTTTGGATTGGTTTGCATCTATACCTTGTTTCGAGTTAACTTACTCAGATAATGATAAAGTAGTTACATCACTTAAATCACTTATTTACGATGAATTATAAAGAAACTTTATTCTTTGTTAGTCAGTGTTTAACCATTCAACACTGCCCCGAACGAATACCAATAATAAGGGAGAAGATTCGTTCAGGAGATGTTGATTGGGAACAATTTGTTTGGGTAAGTAGTAACCAAATGATGATTCCAGCGGTTTATTTGCAATTTAAAAGAGCAAACTTATTAATTGAACTTCCTGATGATCTAGTAGCACATTTGGAAATAATTTACCAGCAAAATTTTGATCGAAATAAGGAAATTTTGCAACAGGTTCATCGCATAATCGAATTGCTAAACAAACACTCAATCTATCCAATATTTTTAAAAGGAGTTGGTAATTTGTTAG
>CAYOKJ010000194.1:0-4951 GCA_964404485.1 uncultured Bacteroidales bacterium
TTAAATATCAACAAATTATGGTTGATAAAGGTGGGTTAATGCACAGCCTGACGTTGTGTGTAATTATACAAGCTGTTACCAATCATAAGAAAGAAAAACTGAAATATTATTAATATCAATCGTTCTAACAAAAAAAAATATTATGAAAAACAATCTTATAATTCTCCTGATTATCGTTCTTTTACAATCGTGTTCTAATGTACCTACTCCAAGTTCCTTAGCTGATAAAATCAATAAAGTAGAAACCAGTCTTTTAAACCCTGTATACATTCAGGGCGATTCAACATGGTCAATAGAGGAACGTATGGAATATTACGGAGTTCCAGGTGTAAGTATAGCCGTGATTAATGATGGCAAAATTGAATGGACAAAAGCCTATGGTGTAATGGATAAAGAGAATAAATCTCCTGTTACTAAGGAAACACTTTTTCAAGCAGGATCAATTAGTAAGCCTGTGGCTGCATACGGAGCACTGAAACTTGTAGAACTAAATACAATAGATTTAAATGAAGACATCAACACTTATTTAAAATCTTGGAAATTACCGGATAATGAATTCACCAAAGAAAAAAAAGTCACTCTAAAAAATCTTCTCAATCATTCTGGAGGAATAACCGTACATGGCTTTATGGGTTACAGTCCTGACTTAACTGCACCAAGCCTGGTAGAAGTGTTGAATGGAGCCTTCCCTGCCAATTCAGGAGCCATCTTTGTTAATAAAATTCCAGAAGAAAGTTACAGATATTCTGGTGGAGGTTATACTATTATTCAGCAAATGATGATAGATGTAATGGATAAATCATTTACTGCCCTTATGAGTGAATTAGTATTAAAACCATTAGAAATGAACAATAGTACCTTTGATCAACCTCTTAGAAACGAACAATTAAAGGTGGCTGCAACTGGCTATTTACCTGATGGTTCAATGACAAAAGGGAAAAGGCATACATACCCGGAAATGGCCGCAGCAGGATTATGGACAACCGCAGAAGACCTCGCTAAATTTACAGTTAACATACAACAAACATTGAAAGGAGAAAGTGAGACTGTTTTATCACATGCAATGACAAGCAAAATGCTTACACCTTTTGTAGAAGACTTTACAGGACTAGGATTCTTTATAAATAAAATGAATGATGAGACCTATTTTGGTCATGGTGGTTGGGATCAGGGATTCTCAGGTGAATTAATTGCTCATAAGAACAAAGGATACGGTGTGGTGGTGTTAACTAATTCTAATCACCCAGACTTTATTTCGGAACTTATACGATCTGTTGCTTTTACCTATGATTGGGATGATTATGTTCCCGTTTATAAAAAAATAGAGCTGGACAAAACCATACTCCCCAAAATTTGTGGTCGATACCGTATAAACGACTATAATATCGTAAGCGTGTATCAGAATAATAATTTGTTATATAGCAAGATAATAGGAGAAAAACCAACAGAACTAATCAAAATTTCAGATAGTACATATATAAGAAGAGAGCGTAATCAAATAATTCAATTCGATCTGAAATCAGAAAATGAAGAATTGAATATGCTTGTACTTAATCCTAATGATGGAACAATTGTTTCAACTTATAATCAAATGAAAAGTGATGAAAAAGTTCCAATAGAATTTATCATAGATGGAGATTTTGAACAAGGCCTTGAGGCATATCAAGCCTTAATGAAAATTGACCCAAGTGCCCCTTCTATAAGTGAGAACAATTTAAATATGATTGGATACCGTTTTTTAAACGAGGAAAAAACGAAGTTGGCAATGGATATTTTTAAAGTTAATACCATTCTATATCCCAATAGTTCTAATGTATATGACAGCTACGCAGAAGCTTGTATGAAAATTGGAAATCTTGATCAATCTATTGAAAATTATAAAAAATCGCTAAGTCTTAATTCACAAAATATCAATGCTAAAGAAATGCTTAAGAAATTACAAAAAATGAAAGGTAATTAAATAATCTATATTACAGTATCCAAGGTCTGCCAATTTAAATTAAGCATTTTTTTTATTCATAAGCTTTGATTTGATGCAAAACTATAAATAACAATGGTTACAGAAGTTTTCAGCCTCCTTTTTGTCTATTATACCTGGAATTACATATTATTGGGTACATTTAACTGCTGCTTTGAAAGGTAAATATGTGGGTATTGAAGATTTAGGTAATAGAATTTGGAAAGTAATTTATAGAAACGTATTTTTGGGGTACTTTAATGAAAATGAATTAAGAAATAAAGAAAAATCAATAAGGTTAGAAACTAATTTAGTGTAAAGTCTAATCTTTAACTTGTGTAAAGTATGTATCTTAACGAACATTAATCCCAATAAACATGAAACAATTTATCTACATTTCTATTTTTATTTTTTTTGCTTTACCTCTAAAATCTCAATCGTTAAAAGATAATGTTACTCAAGGGTATCCCAATGGAACATTGA
Source organism: uncultured Bacteroidales bacterium (assembly GCA_964404485.1). GTDB lineage: Bacteria > Bacteroidota > Bacteroidia > Bacteroidales > JAIORY01 > JAIORY01. Next base: position 2,441 of record CAYOKJ010000194.1, read on the forward strand.
TAATTATTGGTGGGGGAGATACTGAATTTATTATGGAAGAGTTTAGAAAACTTGCTGGAGGCGATTCTGCAAAATTAGTTGTTATTCCGACTGCTTTATCTGATGATTTCTTAGAAATGGATTCTTCATTTTTTAAAATTAAAGACCACTATAAAAATCTAGGATTTAATGATATATCAATTTTGCATACTAAGGATTCGGCAAAAGCAAATGATGATAAATTTATTGCACCATTGAAAGCTGCAACAGCTATATATTTTGAAGGAGGCCGACAATGGAGAATAGCTGATGGATTCTTAAATACAAAGGCACATAAAGAGATGTTTAAATTACTTGATAGGGGTGGAGTAATAGCTGGTTCTTCGGCAGGGGCAACAATTCAGGGATCTTATTTAGCACGAGGTGACACAAGAAACAATCAAATAATGATGGGAGATCATGAAGTTGGATTAGGTTTTATTACAAATGTTGCAATTGATCAACATGTTTTAGCCCGCAATAGGCAATTTGATATATTTGAAATATTAAAAAATCGCCCTGAATTGTTAGGGATAGGTATTGATGAAAAAACGGCAATTATTGTTAAGGGAGATACTCTTGAAGTAATGGGAAAAAGCTATGTTCTAATCTATGATAAATCTTTCTGGTCAAGAGAAGGAAGTAAATTGAAAAAATTACCGGAGGAAAATGAATTGTTCTATTTTTTAAGAAAAGGCGATAGATATAATTTGTCAGAAAGAAAAATAATTGATAAATAACTGTTTGTAACAATGTATATAAAAAATAAGCGAGATAGTAGTAAATTAAAGGGTTGTAGCCCGCTTGCACTTCCTTGTAACTTGATAAGAAAGTGCCACGAAGTCGGCTACATATTCTTATACTAAAAGTTGTGTTTAATTTTAAAGAGAAGAATCTTATGCATAAAAAAGTAATATTGATAATTCTAATCCTGTGTGCATTCTCTTGGTCATCATTTGGACAAGAACAATTGAAAAAAGATTTTTTAAGTCCTTCAGAAATAATATTGGACTATGATTTTATGCTAAAAACATTGGAAGAAACCCACCCAAATTTATATGCATACATTTCTAAGGAAGAGTTTATAAACAAAACTGATGAATACAGAGAATCGTTAAGGAAGCCCATGTCAAAACCCGAATTTCATAAAGTCTTGTACAAAACAATTGCACTTATAAAACAAGGACACACAATGGTTTTTAGTGATGCGGGATTTGGCGAATTTAAGGATGACGGAGGCTTGAGTTTTCCATTCGCAATATCATATTTTTCTGACCATATTTATATAGACCAAAATTTTTCTAATAATAATCAGATAACAAAAGGAACAGAGTTAATTGCTATTAACAAAATTCCGGCAACTAAGATTATTGAGGATTTTACACCTTACTTAGTTGTTCGACCTAATGGGTATATTGCTAAAACTCTTGCATATAATTGGTCAAAATTATTATGGTTGGAATATGGATTTAGTGATCAATTCACAATTAGCTATATTCTGCCTAACTGTGATAGTATCAGAACAACAAGAGTCGGGGGAGTAAAAAAAGAATTTATTACTAAAGATAATACACCCCGTTTTGAGAAAGATTTTGACTATCACATCGAGAAAGACAGAAGTTTAGCTGTTATGGAGATTAATACATTTGAATTCCAGTTTGAGGAGTATGATAGTCTTTTAAGAAGTTCATTTAAGGACATAAAACAAAATGGAATAAATAACCTAATTATAGACGTAAGAGCTAATCATGGTGGTAATGGAAATATAATTCCAACTTTAGTAGATTACCTAACCGACAAACCTTATATAACCAGTGCTAAATCTGAAGTAAAGACAAGCGTAGCAACAAAAAAATGCTACACAACTCATCCAATATTTATTAATGCTATCGAGCAAGCACGAAAAGCTGAAGATAATTCATCAGATTTTTTGGAGCTACTTAATTGTTTTCTAGAAAAGCCTGCAGGTACAATAACTATTTTTCCTGAAGAAAAAATAATACCCCCAGAGAATGAATATAGATTTGATGGGAATTTATATGTTCTTACCAGTAACGAAACTTTTTCCTCAGGAACGATTTTTTCAGCTATAATTAAAGACAATGATATTGGATATATTGTTGGAAATGAAACGTCGGATAATCCTACAATTTATGCATGTATTATGTTATTTGAATTACCCAATACTAAAATTACTATTCAGAATTCAACTGAATACTCCGTTCGCCCCGCAGGATATGATGATAATAGAGGTGTTATTCCAGATTTTAAAGTGGTGCCAACATATTTAGACATGATTAATGGATATGATAAAGTTTTGAATTATACATATTGGTTAATTGATGAGAACATAATATACTAAACATTATATGTAAATAGAAATTTAATATAAAAAGAAGATGTCATGAAAAACAAAAACACTATATGGTGGTACTTAGGTATCGTTTTTATTCTAAGTTATGGATGGCAGTATTTAATTTATGTCACTGGAGG
>CAYOKJ010000195.1:0-4890 GCA_964404485.1 uncultured Bacteroidales bacterium
CTATGCTCGGGATCCCAGCCTGCGGCAGGCAGGAGTTCGACTAAATGTTTGCTTCACAAAATTAAAGTCTCACTTATTTAATAAACAGGTTATCCGCCTATCGCTTTTGAAGCCCTAGGCAAGTTTGTTAGTTCTGCCCATCCGCCAAGCGCCTTCGAGGCGCTAGGCGGTTTGGTAATTAAAGATACTGAAAAACAATGAATTTTTTACAAAATAAGACAATCTTTTATTAACAAAATTATAGTGAAATTGGGGTTTTTAGACAGTCTGACGTTGGTATAAGAATATGTAGCCGACTGTGTGGCACTTACCTGTCAAGTTACAAGAAAGTTGAAGCGAGCTACAATCCTTGATATTATGTACTTTACCTGCCATTACTTATACAAAATGTTGTGTGGTCGTTATTTATTTATTCAATTGTTTTTCTGACCTTAATTTTGAATTTTTATACTCTTGTTCATTTGGATTAAGTTGAATCGCAATGTCAAAATTTTCAATTGCAATTTTATGTTCTCCTTTTAATTGATAAGCAAAACCTATATTATGATACGCATCAGCATATTTATCGTCTATTTCTATCGCACTTGAAAAAGCTGTAATAGCATTATCTAATTGATTCATTTGTCCATAAAGAATCCCGAGATTGTGATAAATAATCTTGTTGTTAGGTATTGTTTCATTATTTGAGTCTATATTTATGGCAAAATTATAGTCCGCTATTACTTTCTGAGATTCACCAATCTTTTCATATGTTAATGCACGATTATAAAATGCTAATTTGTTTTTAGAGTCAATTTCGATAGCCTTGGAATAGCTTATTATACTATTTTGAAAATCTCCCAATAAATCAAGACAGTCAGCTTTTCTTATATATGCTTCTGGATTTAGGCTATCAATTTCTATTATTTGATTGAATTTTTCTAATGCTCCTAGAATATTCCCATTTTCAAAAAGTCTTACTCCTTCCGTTCCAATCTTATCAATTCTCTGTTGACCATTACAAGATGATAAAAGAATAAAAGTTGTAAAAATCAATATTATTTGTTTTTTCATATAGTTAAGTTTTATGCAACACAACGATCCGAACATGGTGCGTTTGGCATTTTGAAACGCTTAATTTTCAATTTACAGTTAATTTTGTCTATTTCTAATAATCACATATTTACTACTATCTGCCAAATACACTATATTTTTTGTTAGGTGTTGTTGCTTTTCATTGTTTTAGTCTCGGATGTATTTTTTTTATATTACTTTGTTTTATTGTCTAATGATACTTGAAGCGATGAAGATATTATTTCTGCTCTATTGATGATAAAATCTTTTTCTCCTGACATAAGTTCAATAGTTCTATTAGATAAAATCATAAGGAGTTTGTAAACGTCTTTAGTTTCGGTTCTGGTAATAGAAAGAACACTCATTGTTTGTGTTTTTTTTGTTTTTATAATTTGAAGATTAATTATTGACTTTATACTTTCCCATTCTCCTTTTTTAATTGCAAAAAAACCAGTATATTTTTTTAATCTTCTATTGTCTGTATCAATAATTATCCCAGACTTTATAAAAAGAAATAGCAAAGATATTATGAAAAACAATATTCCCATCCAGTCTAAAACGACCATTCTCCAAATACTGATACCGAACAACATTATTCCTAAGTAGATGAAATTTGGTGGAAGTTTGCCAGTTTTATAATTCAATATCATTTTTCAATTATTTTAAGTATTTACAATGTGCAGTTGGTTTTTCTTTAATAACACCTAACGGCGACAGTAAACGTTGACGCTTTTTATCAAATTAATATTTTGTTTATTAATCACCACAAATATATTCATATTCTGTTAATTATCAAAGTAGTGAAAGCGTTTACGTTTATTGTATGTTACCGCCTGGTTTTTATTCAATTCTTAAATCTTTTTGTTGTCTATTTATCCTTGCCATATGAGACCTTGAAAGATTACTATTCTTATTAACTACTCGTAAATTTGCTTTCTCCGCATGATAGTCTTTGAATTGTTTTTCAAGTTCTTTATCCTTCAAGAAATGTCCATACCTATCAATTTTGTCATATTCAACACTTGAAATTTTGATACCTTTCAGTTCTATAAATCTGTCAACTATTACAGAAAAGGTATTTGGCTGTCTATGGTCAACATGAGAATTTTCAAAGTTTATCAATTCTGTTGTATCTTGACATTTTACAAAACCCTTTTTAGAATTCTCTCTAAAATATTTTTGTTTTATCTCTTTCAAGTCATTTTCAACAGCCTTTCTACAAGCTTGTGAGAATAATGAAAAATCATTAAGTTCGCCAGAAATACATTTTCTGTATGAAAAGTCCTCTTTTGAAGAATCTTGTCGAATAAGATGAAAACAGTTGTAATTGTATCCACCGTTTTCCACAACTATTTTTTCAATTCCACATCCTATTTTTCTATCAGAATCAGGATGATTTTTCAACAAATTAAAAACCATTTCAAAGTCAGAATTATTCAATTCATTTCCTTCTTGATATGAGTTTAGAATATCCTTGTAAAACTCAATCGCTTCACTTTTTGTCTTAAAAGTATATTCTCCTATTTGAATCGGTTTTCTCATTTCTGTTATTATTGTCAAGTTTCACTGTCTCTCTTTAAACTTGGCGGTAACATAAGTATAAACGGAATATTCCGTTTATATCTTATATATTTATAATAGTATGTTTTTTTAAAAATAGATTAATGATGTTTTTGATATATTGAATATAATTTTGCATAAAATCTCTCGTTTTTTGGTTGCACTGTTGTATTATTGCATCTTTAGAATAAATAAAGGCAATTACATACTTTTTTACTAATCTTTATTCCAAATACTACAATAAAATAATATACTATTTGTCTTTTATCTTTATTGCAAAACCAGATACATTTACACCTTTTAAATTTAAATCAAGTTCAACTTGTTTTTGGATTGAGTTAATTTTAAAGTTCATAATTGCATTTGCTCCAAGTTCATTTGCTGACTCATAAATTGACTCAATAATATCACTTGGTTTTAAATACCTTATTAGCCAATAACCTTGTGCATACTCGCCAGAAACAATATTATGAGACTTTACAACTTCGATCTGTTTTGCAGCTGCAGGATAAATAGATATATCAATTATACCAATCGATTCATAATCGCCAGTATATTTTTCTGGAGTAATAAAGAACCCCTTTTCTGTATATTTTCTAAAATCAAAAACTAATTCTTCTGAAAAAGGATGAATGTATTTAGCTCTTTTAGGTGAACAAGAAACAAGTAATAAAATTGAAAATAATAGAATAATTTTTATTGTTTTCATAATACAAGTTTTTGGTAAGTAGAAGATGAATAAATAATTTATCAAAGATATATAAAGAAATTTAATTTAACAATGTTTTATACTTGTTTTTAAACCCTTTATCTTAATATTTTTTTCGTGCCTCTTTAATAATTCTTATAAACTCCCTTGTTTTTTAGCTGTACTGAGGGATTAATTTCATTTCTGGTTTGGTAGTTTTTTTCTTTTTCATAATAGTTTATTCTTATTAATACCAAAAATGAAAATTTGTTCCAAAAATTATTAAAAAATTTAATTCCTGGGTGCATTCTCTTGCGATTGGTTGGGGGATCAGAGAAAAGTGATATGATATATCATCTTTGAGTAAAAAGTAGCAGAAAGCCGCAGAAAAGATTGATAATTTTGGCAACTAGTAAAGAAAAAGTTATTACTTCTACTATACTTTTTTCCTTTGTAAATTTTTCATTCAATTTTGCCCATATTCTATATTTTTATATGATTAATAATTACTTTTTCAACAAATAATTAACTCTTAAAATTATTTAATATCAAAGTTAAAATTTCTAATCCTTAACGCAACGAACTGAAAAACCACACGCTTGACTGCTGTCGTAACGGCGTACTCTACCGTAGCTGTAATCTAAGCCCCGGGTCCAAGCGTAGGCTCCACGCTCTGTAGAAGACCAAAAGCGGGCGGTCTTCTCTACGTCGTCGAAATTACCACCGTAGTAACGGCAACCGCCCGGAAGGGCACTAAAACCATAAGCATTAGAACCATTACCATTTGAGTACCAACCACTTGTGCTTTTCATTTTGTAACCTGCATCTGTACCACTATATCCTGTTACATTGCAATTAACTGTTGGGTCAATATAGGTTGTTAAAGTACACCATTCATCATCACTTGGCAAATGCCAGCTGCTTGGGCAAGCAGTAAGTGCTTCATCCCATCTATATAATCTGCCATAAACATCACCATTTGCCGAGCTGTTATCGTACCACCAAGAGTTGGAAGTTTCGTAGTTCAGGTTTTCGGCAAACCAGGTTTGGCTGCCAATTTCAATGGTATTGTAGGTTTGTCCATCGCGTGGGTCAGTAAAAGTTCCGGAGCCGCCGCCATTATTTACAATAATGCTTTTTGTGTATTGGTCAGTGAGGCCTTCAGTATCCTTTACTTCCATTTTTGCTGTGTAAGTACTTTCACTACCATACTGGTGGTTTTCGGTTTTGTCGTAATCCCAATCGGTATCCCAACTACCGTTTCCATCAAAATCCCAGCGTACCTGTAAATCGCTTGTTGGGTCTTCGTTGTCAGTGCAGCCGCTTGCATAAAAAGCAAAGTTAGTACTTGTTGTACCGCTGGCGGGTGATACGGTGAAGATGGCTGTGGGTGGGGTGTTGGAGACAATTTCTTCAATGATATCAATAATATTCTCATCTGAAGTAGTACCGCCACTATTGTCAATACTAGTAGCTTTTAAAGTATGATTTCCTATGTTTTCACCGTTTGTATTCCAATCGTAATTATAAGGGGAACTTGTTGCATTACTTTTTCCAACTTCATCAATAAAAAACCTTACTTCTGTAAT
>CAYOKJ010000196.1:0-4830 GCA_964404485.1 uncultured Bacteroidales bacterium
GTTTTGTACCGCATTACTACTTCTAAACAGCTTTTGCTTTGCAAAATTGTTAAGAGTTAGTATAAATTATTTGAATAAAAAAAATCAATAAATAGATTAATATCATGGCAAAAAAAACAATAGTATCATTGCCCGGAGACGGCATTGGAAGAGTAGTATTGGAAGAAACAATACGAGTACTTAACGTAGCCGGTTTTGAAGCTGATTATGTTGAAGGTGACATTGGTTGGGAATTCTGGAAAACAGAAGGAGATCCTTTACCTCAGAGAACAATCGATCTTCTGGAAAAACATAAATTAGCTTTATTTGGTGCGATAACATCAAAACCAAAAGATGCAGCATTTGATGCACTTTCTCCTGAATTACAGAAAAAAGGTTTAGTGTACTCCAGTCCAATCGTTGGACTTCGTCAGCACTTTGGTCTTGATATTTGCATGCGCCCATGTAAATCATACAAAGGAAATCCATTAAATTTTATTAAAAGAGGTGTTGGCGATAAAATTGAAGAACCAATGGTTGATACTGTTATTTTCCGACAGAATACTGAAGGTCTTTATGGAGGTGTAGAATGGTCAAATCCATCAGATAAAGTCTATGATGCTTTGATGACTCATCCTAAATTTGTTAAAAATTTCTCAAGTGCACCAAGAGAAGAACTTTCTGTTTCAACTCGAATTTTTACAAAAAAAGCTACAGAGAGGATTCTTAGAGCAGCTTTTGAACATGCTAAAAATTTCGGATACAATAATGTTACTGTTTGTGAAAAACCAAATGTTATCCGCGAAACATCAGGCATGATGTATAAAATGGCCCAGGAAATGCAAAAAGCAGATTATCCTGATATTGAACTTTGGAATACCAATATCGATGCACAAATGATGTGGCTTACAAAAAATCCTGACAAATATGGTATCATAGTGGCAGGTAATATGTTTGGTGACATTGTTTCTGATGGTTTTGCAGGTTTAATAGGTGGACTTGGGTTTGCTTGTTCTGCACAGTTTAATCCTGATTCAGGAATTGCTGTTTTTGAACCAACTCATGGTTCAGCTCCAAAATATGCTGACTACGAAACTTCAATTGTCAATCCTATTGCAATGGTTGAATCAGCTTGCATGATGCTTGATTATATTGACGAAAAAGATCTTGCTGCTAAAATTAGAAAAGCTGTTGCTGAGGTTATTGCCGAAGGTAAAGTCCGTTCTTACGATATGATGAAAATGCCCGGTCGCCCGGATGTTATTGAAAGAGGAGCAGCTTCGACTCAGCAAATGGCGGATGCTATTATTGCGAAACTATAATTAAAAATTATTGATAAATATCAAATTTAAAAAATGGACAAAAACGTACTTAAGCTTTGGCCCGAACTCAAATGGATCAAAGATGAAGAAATCAGAGAAAAAACTGCAAAAACATGGGAACTTGCTCTCGAAAGAAGCATTCTTACTGCAGAAGATTTAAAGAGAATTCCATTTACTTTACTTTGCGGACCTGATCTGAAAGTTACTTTTATGGATCATAAACGCTCGGTTGTTCATATTGCAAGAGATGCCGGAAATAAAATTAACGAAATGTATCATGGAGAGCTTACTTGTGATATGGATGTTTTAATTTCCGGAGCTATACTTTGCGATGTTGGTAAATTGTTAGAATATATTATTGATGAAAACGGAAAAGTTATTCAGGGAACTTATGGTAAATATTTACGTCATCCTTTTTCAGGAGTTTCAATTGCTGAAGAATGTGGTATCCCTGCCGAAATTTCTCATATTATCGCTGCTCATGCCGGCGAAGGAAATATGATTAAAAGAACCACGGAAGCTTATGTTGTTCATCATGCAGATTTTATGACTTTTTTACCATTTAAGGAAAGGTTAGAAATTTAGGTAGAGAGTTTAGGGTTGATAACTGACAACTAACAACCGAATGTATTGATCCGCTAGACGGTTGAATAAAATAAAGAATCCGCCAAGCGCTTTTAAGCGCTAGGCGGATGCAACTGATAACTGATAACTGATATCTGATAACTGATAACTGGAATCTTAAATTTAATATCCTAAGAAATATTTAACAATAATCAATAATTAATAAACAATAACTTTATCTCTATGACAATAATAGAAAAAATAATAGCAAATCATTCCAATAATAAAAATCCTAAACCGGGTGATATTGTTGATGTATTAATTGATGCAAGGGTAGCCAGAGATTTTGGTGGTGCAAATGTTGTTAAAAACCTCATAAATAACAATTTAAAGGTAAATGATGTAACAAAAACATATTTTACTTTCGATTGTAATCCTGGAGGTTCTGATCAGAATTATGCTGCAAATCAGCATTTCTGCAGACAATATGCTCGTGATAACGACATAAAAGTTTATGATGTTAATTCTGGTATTGGAACACACCTGGCTATTGACAAGGGGCTTATTTTGCCGGGAGGAACTTTTATATCAACCGATTCGCATGCAAATATTATGGGAGCCATTGGTGCTTTTGGTCAGGGAATGGGTGATCAGGATATTGCTGCTGCATGGGCTAATGGCTCAGTTTGGTTTAAAGTTCCTAAATCTGTAAAAATTAATTTGAATGGGAAAAGACCAAGTGGAATTTCAGCAAAAGATATTATTCTTAATCTTCTGAAAATTTTTGGCTCCAATAAATTACTTGGATGTTCAGTTGAGATTTATGGTGAAGATGTTGAAAACATTACATTTGATGAGAGAATAACTATCTCTTCCATGGCAACAGAAATGGGTGCAATTATTATTTTTTTTACACCTACAGACGAAATGTTAGATCATTTCAAAAAGATAAGCGAGAAGGATATTCCTCGTATTATTGCTGACGATGATGCTGAATATTACCAATCTTTTGATGTTGATTTTACGCAATTCAAAAATATGATAGCTAATCCAGGTCATCCTCACGATGATGTTGATATAAATGATGTAAAAAAGACAAAAATTGATTCTGCTTTTATCGGAAGTTGTACAAATGGGAGAATTGAAGATTTGAGAATAACTGCAGATATTCTTAAAGGTAAAAAGGTAGCACCCGGTGTTGTTCTTAAAATTGTGCCTTCAACTGATGAGATTTGGACTCAAGCATTAGACGAGGGATTGATTAAAATTTTTAAGAGTGCAGGTGTTTTGGTTTCAAATGCCGGTTGTGCAGGTTGTGCTGCAGGTCAGGTTGGACAAAACGGACCGGGAGAAATTACAATGAGTACAGGTAACAGAAATTTTGCAGGTAAACAGGGTAAAGGCTCGGTTTATCTTGCATCTCCTGCTTCTGTTGCTGCTTCTGCCGTTGCAGGTTATATTACAACTGCTGATGATTTGCCTGATACCCCGGCTGTCTTTGGAAAAATTGGAAAATTTACAGATTCAGTTGTTAAAAAGACTGCTGGTAGGCTGGATAAAAAAACAATTATCGAAGGTAGAATATGGCTTATTGAAATTGATGATATCGACACTGACATGATTTTCCATAATCGTTATCTTACAATTACTGACATTGATGAAATGGGGCAATATGCTTTTGATAATCTCGAAGGATATAAAGATTTTGCAAAGAAAGCTAAAGCAGGTGAAATTATTATGACAGGAAAGAATTTTGGTTCAGGAAGCTCACGCCAGCAAGCTGTTGATTGTTTTAAATCTCTTGGAATACAAAGTATTGTTGCAGAATCTTATGGTGCTATTTATGAAAGAAATGCTATTAATGCTGCTTTTCCAATTTTAACTTATGACCCAAAAGTGATTAAAGAAGTAGAACTTAAGAATCAGGATGAAATAAGAGTAAATTTCGAAACAGGAGAATTTACAAATCTTAGAAATAATAAAACAACTAAGATAAATGGGTTCTATGAAGCTCAAATGGATATTTATAAAAAAGGTGGATTGTTAACTTAAAAAGAACTTTATTTAGGAATGAAAAGAATAACACCATGATTTATCATGGTGTTATTGGTAAGCTGCCCAGACGAAACTTTCAATGTACTTTATATTGGTTTAAATCAGTGAGACTTTAATTTTGAGAAGCAAACATTTAGTCGAACTCCTGCCTGCCGCAGGCTGGGATCCCGAGCATAGAGGGATCTCCAGGGTTATACCTGCCAGCCGGCAGGCTGGTTCCCCGCCGCTTGCGGCGATTACCAAGAAACATTTTACCATAATGTGTTTTTTACCCTGTGGAATAATGCTATGCATTAAAATCTTGATTTTATTCCATAGGGTAGATATTTTTCTCTCTTAGTCGCATCTTGTTGGTTCTTTTTTGTTTCAAATTTATATTTGGTCGTTTTATTAATGAGTTTGCTTTCCCGATAGCTATCGGTCGTACCCTGTTAAATATTCCTACGGATTTCATCCCTGATACGGTCGTTCCTCCCTATGGGACAAGCTGGGTAAACCTCCTTCGCAAAATAGTACTTATCAAATTGCTTATGATTCGTTAGTTTTAGTGTTACAAAATATTAATTGCTCCTATTTTGCGAGCCAATCCCGATGACTATCGGGAGAAGCAATCTCTTTAAATATTTTCACAAACTTCATTATACAAATCTTTCCATTCTGGATTCAAGCTTTCAATTAATTTCACTTTTTTATTTTTCAGTAATTGAAATGTTCAAAAGTTCAAAGGATCAAAGGATCAAATTTTCAAATTTTCAAATGTTCAAATTTTCAAATTTTCAAATCATCAAATCATCAAATTTTCAAATCTTCAAATTTTCAAATTTTCAAATCTTCAAATCTTCAAATCTTCAAATCTTCAAATTTTCAAATCTTCAAAAGTTCAAATCCACCCAGATCGCCTGATACTGGT
>CAYOKJ010000197.1:0-4815 GCA_964404485.1 uncultured Bacteroidales bacterium
ATTAGAAAAAATCCATCAAACATATCTTACAACAAAAGCCAGACAAACGATTATATTATTTCAGGTTATATTTTTGATGCGGCTACAGGCCGAAAAATCAAAAAAGCAACTATTTATGAAATTAATGGCAAAATTGTTTCATTATCAAACTTTGAGGGCTACTATACTTTTAACATCCCTACAAATAAAGAATTTCAAGGATTAAGTTACAGCAAACAAGGATATCTGGACACTGTAATTATGATAGAACCGACTTATGACAAGAATGTCGACATATATTTAAATGCCTTAACTTTTCAAACACAGAAGATAAAACCGAAATCATCATACTTAAAATTAAATGATATTCACGAGCGAAAAATAGTAAGTTTCTTAGTGCCGAAAGATGTAAAACTTATTTCAGACAACCTGATTATTCAGGAAAACAGATTAGTACAAATTTCATTAATACCATTTATTGGGACAAACAGAAAACTTAGTGGAGCTGTTAACAATTCATTTTCATTTAACCTTTTCTCTGGCTACTCCGGAGGGATAAATGGAATTGAAGTTGGTGGTTTTTTAAACATAGTCAGACGAAATGTAAGCGGAATACAATTAAGTGGCTTCGCTAATGTTGTTGGAGGTGATACAAAATATTTACAAGTAGCAGGTTTTTTTAACAAAAACAGTGGATCGGTTACAGGAATTCAATTGGCTGGTTTTAGCAATGTGGTGTTAGACACAGTGAATGGTATTCAGATTTCAGGCTTTAATAATACTTTACATGGGTATATGAATGGCATTCAAATCTCAGGTTTTAATAATGTTACAACAAAAAATGTTGATGGTTTTCAGATAACAGGATTTGCAAATGTAGCCATCGGAGATGTACATATGGGGCAAATAGGAGGATTTGCAAATTATGGAAGATCTATCAAGGGCATTCAGTTTGCAGGTTTTGGGAATATTTCTATAAATAATGTTTCAGGAGGACAACTTGCAGGATTTTTTAATTACAGTAAAAAAGTAAAGGGTTTTCAAATTGCCGGTGCAATAAATATATCAATAAAAGAAAATACAGGATTCCAATTAGCAGGACTACTAAACTATGCTAAAAAAGTAAACGGCTGTCAAATTGCGGTTTTTAATGTTTCAGATACTGTTGAAAGAGGTTTACCAATTGGATTGTTTTCTTTTGTTAGAAAAGGTTTCCATCGTATTGAAATTTCATCGAATGAAGTATTTTATTTTAATGCTTCTTATAAACTCGGAGTAAAAAGATTCTACAATTCAATTCGTTACGGAAATGATTTCTCCGGTAATTTATCTGCCGGATATGGAATTGGAACACAACTCAAACTGAGTAAAAGACTAAATGTAAATATTGATTTATCCTCAGATATTTTCCTCAAAAGAAACTCTAATAATCAATTTGGATTTCTTAACAAACTGGCTACTACAATAGATTTTAATTTTTCTAAACATATATCAATGTTTATCGGACCTTCATATAATGTTTCTCTGGTAGCTTTTGACGATGAAAATAATTTATTTCCCAATATTGCACCTTACTCCTTCTATGATAAAACAACTTCTGATATACAAGTAAAAATGTGGAATGGTGGAGTTTTCGGCCTTTCGTTAACATTATAATTATTGCTTGAATCTAATTCAAAAATTTGAGAGTTTGATAGGTCTATTAGCTCTGGAAAACAAACTACCCCGCCGCAAGGAACGGGGAATATGACCCTTGAGATCCTTCGACTAAATAATTTCAGTTCACTATCGCTCCTGAAATAATAGTCTCACTGATTTACCGTCATTTCATTTTTTCATTATTCTACATTTTTCTCATTTCTTCAGCCCATCATTTCCAGTCAATTACAAATTTCTTTACTTTTTTTTCATTTTTTTTTAATTTAGGATAGAGGTAAATCAAAACATGCTTGTCTTAATTATAAACAAACAATAATTTAAACTTAAAAAGATGAAAAAGATAACATTATTAACAACAAGTATTTTATTATTATTAGTAACAATGTCGTGTAATAAACATAACCTGTTTGGAATAAACGGCTCAGGCAGCATTGTTTCTGAAAACATCGAATTAGAATCAATAACAGGAATTCATTTATCAATTGATGCCAATGTTATAATTACAAAAGGCGACAATCAGGAAGTTATAATTGAAGCACAACAAAACATTATTGATAATATCAAAACAACAGTAAATAATGATATTTGGAATATTAATTATAAAAAGAATGTTTTGTCCCACAAAGATGTTACTATTTATATAACAGTACCTGCAATTACAAGTATTGATTTAAGCGGGTCGGCTGATATTACAGGAGATTCAACTTTTACAGTTGAGCATTTTGATTTTGATATTAGTGGTTCCGGATCGATAAACTTTTTGGTAATAGCAAATTCAATTGATGCTGAAATAAGCGGTTCCGGAAAAATTAATCTTACAGGATCTACAGATTATCAATACATTGACATAAGTGGTTCTGGTGAATACAATGCATTTGATGTTGAAAATGAAGAAACTGAGGTTAATATTTCAGGTTCCGGAAAATGTCGTATATCTGTCAGTACTACACTTGATGCCACAATTTCAGGAAGTGGTATTGTTTACTACAAAGGATATCCTTCAATACATAAAAATATTACTGGTTCGGGTTCAGTAATTGACTTCAATTAATATTACAATAGAAAATTTAAAAATAAAAAAATAAACTTAAAAAAATCACAAAATGAAAAATCTAAAATCACTAATAATGTCAGCAATCCTTCTTATAATAATAGGATTAAATGTAAACGCACAAAACGAAATTCAGGAAATTAAAACACGTCCATTTCAACTTTCATTTGTAACACCACTTGGAACTAACGGATTAGAATCCATGAATATAACAAATAATTTTTCCTTCAATATATTTGCTGGTTTCAATGGTGGATTAAATGGCATTGAATTTTCAGGCTTTGCCGGGATTTTAAAAAACAATATGAATGGCGCTCAATTTGCGGGATTTTCAAATATAGTTCTTGGAAAATCAAGGGGGGTTCAGTTTTCAGGTTTCTCAAATATTAACACAGGAAGCTTTTATGGGCTTCAGGCTGCCGGTTTTGCAAATATTATTACAAACGATGCTATTGGTGGTCAATTAGCTGGATTTGCAAATGTTACTACAAATATGATTGATGGAATTCAAATAGCTGGATTTGCAAACTACTCACAAGGAAATAAAAAAGGTCAGATAAGTGGTTTTGCCAATACTAATATTGGTGATTTAAATGGTGTACAGATAGCTGGATTTGGGAATGTAAACACAAAAAAGGTTGACGGAATTCAAATAGCCGGGTTTGCAAATATTTCAGGAAAAGTTAATGGGGCACAAATTGCAGGATTCGCAAATGTTACTAAAAAACTTAATGGAGTTCAAATTGGTGTTTTCAATTTCGTTGATTCACTGGAAAGCGGTATTCCTATTGGAGTATTTAGCTTTGTAAAAAACGGATACAGAACATTTGAAATCAGCTGCAGCGAAACACTTTATGGCATTGCAAGCTTTAAAACAGGAACAAAACAATTTTATAATATTATTTCGGTTGGAGTTGGATATAAAAAAGACAAGCTTCATTGGGGATGGGGATACGGAATAGGAACATTGAAAACATTAAAGAATAACTGGGATCTTGCTTTTGAATTAATCTCATTTCATATTAATGAAGATGAATGGTTTACAGATGAAATAAATCTCAACAATAAATTTCAAATAACAACATCAAAAGAAATAGCTGAAAACCTTAATGTTTTTGCTGGATTAAGCTGGAATGTTAATGTCTCTAAAATTGAAGATCATCACGGAAATGAATTTGAATCAACCATAGCACCATGGACAGTTTTCGACAAAAACTATGATAATGATGTAAACATTAAAATGTATCCCGGATTTACCGCAGGTATAAGATTCTAACAAAAATAAAAGTTTGTAAATAATATTTTTTTAGAGGATGTCCAAAAGTGACATCCTCTTTTTTTCTTAATTATAAGTTTAACAATCAACCCACCCACTAAGTAACGCTATACATCAACATTTCGAAAAATAAACTACCCCGCTGCAAGCGGACGGGGTATCTATATGTAAACTATTTTCTTATCGCCGCAAGCAGCGGGGAACCAGCCTGCCGGCTGGCAGGAGTTCGACTAAATGTTTGCTTCACAAAATTAAAGTCTCACTGATTTAATAAAATACAGTCGCTTAAATCTTTACCTGGAAATTCAGTCATATCTAAAAACCGGGGAAACAAAGCGCGGCACTTTGAGGAAAATTTCGAAAAGACTTAATTAGAAAAGATGAAAACCAAAAGTCGGAAGTAGTAAATTCCGTAGCTTTTCAATAATGCTGTCTACAAAAAATTGAAGTACTAATTTTGAATTATTCCTAAATGTTAAAAAAATTCCACAGATTCACAGATTAATAATACTAATTTTTTAAATCTGTGAATCTGCAGTTAATATTAATTTGTTTAGTTAAGTGCAATTTTTTTAGTTACAGAACTATCGCCCTGAACAATATGCAGAATAAATTTTTCATTATCGAATCCTGAAACATCAATTGTTTTGTCGTAGATTCCGGGGAAGTATTTTACTTTTTCTTTAAATATTTCTCTGCCGTTAATATTCATTAATTCTATAGTGGTTTTCCCTTTTGTTTTTAGCTCAAATCTTAGCTGAATCTGTTTTTCTTCCTTTTGCATATAATGACCTTAGAAATAATAAATACAAAGGATTATAAAATTTATTTTGGTGATAACTCATTAACA
>CAYOKJ010000198.1:0-4808 GCA_964404485.1 uncultured Bacteroidales bacterium
ATTCAATTATATTTAAAAGGAATTTCATTCCTTGCTTTGTTAACACTATGGATTTTCAATTCATAGTGGTTTATTTAGCTAAAATGGTTTTACTGTTGAGGAACCTGAAAGATCAAGGAAAAGTTCAGGGTCACCTTTATATATAACTTCCGAAGCACCGGAAGCATCGACTATTAGTGTTTCGATTACATTTACATTTGCATGAGATGCCCCGCTAATATTTAATTCCATAGTGTTGGCAATAAACCCAAAACCGGAATAATTTGATGCGCCTGAGAATGTGTAATCTGCTTCATCAGTTTCACCAACAATAAAAATTTTGCTTGCTCCGCTTAAATCCATAGATGTTATATTCGTGTATAGCTCAATGTCTATGCTACTTGCACCGCTTAAATTAATGTCAATAGAATTTGTATTAAGTGCAATTTCAATATCCGAGGCACCACTTAATGCAATGTCAATATTATCCATTTCAAAAATATTCATACCTACAGCATCAACAGCACCACTTAACTCAAGTAAATTGATGTCAATAAAATGAATAATTGCTTTTAGCCGTGTTGCTTTTAAAATCGGATTGCTGGTATAGATTTTTAGGTTACCATTAATAATTTTTGTTTTAATGATTTCCATTAGGTTTTCATCTGACTCAATAGTTAATGATTCGATAGAATCCTGTACAAGAATAACTTCAAAGGCATCACCAACTGATATTTTATGAAAATCAGATGCATCTCGTTCTTCAGTTATTATATTACCATTCCCTAAAATCCCAATTAATTTATCACATCCTGTAGAAAATATACTGAAAATCAAAGAAATAAAAAACATAACTGTAAGTGAGTTCTTGTTAATTTGTTTCATTAGTCTTAGATTTTAAATTAAATTTACATTATAGCCTTAATATGACGTACTATGGACTAGATAAGTTACATGAAAATAAAAAACCTTTCATCACTTTTTGAAATGAAAGGTTTTTTATTATTTAAGAAGATTTCGAAAAATAAGATCAGTATCTTTTTATACTACTTGCACCTGATGTATTCTGATTAATATTTGGATTTCCTTTGTATCTTACCGAGGAAGCTCCTGAAGCTTCAATATTCAATTCTTTATTTACAAAAACTTGTGCTTCGGCTGCACCACTAATATCAATGTCCATAAAATCGGTTTCAAGATCATAAGCTGAAATTTCGGATGCTCCGGAAATGTCTATTTCTACATCTAATATTTTCCCTTTTAATTTTATTTCACTCGCCCCACTAAACTCCATTTCCAAATCTTTAGCTTCAATTTCCATATCAATTTCACTTGCACCGCTACCATCAATTTCAAGTTTATCGAAAGTTAATTTTCCATCGCTTGTAAGTTCTACTGCACCGCTGATGTCAATAAAATCAATTTCTTTAAATGTCAAAAATAATTTTAAAGATTTTGGGTTACGGATATTTTTATCAGTATAAACTTTTAATACTCCTCCTCTGACTTCAGTTACGATAATTCCCATGAGGTTTTCATCTGCTTCAATTGTTAGTGATTCGTTGTTACCTTGTTTGAGGATAACTTCAAAAGCGTTACTAATATCAATTCCATTGAAATTAGAAACATCTCGCTTTTCAGTAGTTATGTTACCGTTACCTCTTACTCCATCAATCAACATACATCCCGATGAAAATGAAGTGATGAAAAGTAATAATACTGCTGCAATTCCAATTGTTTTAATTTTCATGATTTTCTGTTTTTATTATTAATTATTTATTATTTGTTATTTGTTTGACTTATAAATACCTTAAAAAGTTACAATTTTTAAGATTAATATAAACTTGTATTGCAATTTTTGCTTCTGACAATTACTGTGGATGTGGGATTTGTGTTTTTTCCAACAGTTCCTATGTATGATTTTTGAGTATGCGAATGTTTCTTTATATTAATATTTGATTTTGACTCAGGATAATCGATGCTTCCATATTTTACATCTGCATCAAGGTTATAGCTTGCATCTGATGAAATACCAAATTCAGCTCCTGCATAATTATTTTCAATTGTTATTTTTTTAAAATCCGGGTTTACATTATCAACTTCAAGATTACCGTAGTTTAATTTAAAATCTAAAGATGAAACAAGATCATCAATTGAAAAGTTAGAAAATTTTGAAATGTTTGTAATTGAAACAACCTGATCAATTGTAATATCATCATACGCTGATGTCATATCTATTACTTCAGCTTCATCAATTTCAACTGATGAATATTTCGAACTAAATAATATTTTTTTACATTCATCAATTGATAATTCTGAATATTGTATATCAATAATTCCTGAATTAAAGTCATCAACAGAAGCACTACTATATGCGGAGTAAATTTCATTTTTGCTATTGCTTAATGTTGCGGCTTGAAGACTCCCATATTTAATACCTAATTTTGCTACTCCGGAAACATCTTCAATATATAAAGAACCATATTTTTGATAAATATCAACATTTAATGTTTTGGGCATGTTAATGTAATAATTTATCTGAATATGCGAATTTTTAAAGATAGAGCCACCATCGTATTCAGTAATTGCTTCAATAAGGTTTTTCGATCCTGAAATATTTATATCAATATTTTCGAACATTTTTTGTGCCTTTTTTTCTGAGGAAGCTTCAACTTTAATTTCAACTTTAATTGAAACTTTGTTTTGATCCCAGTTTTTGCATATTATTGTTCCGTATTTATTTTTTACTTTTAGAAGAGCATCAGAATTAACCTTAAATTCTTTTTCTATTTCCTTTGTAAATTCATCTGCAAATGTCTGAAATGATGTCAGGCAAAATATTAATGTAAGTCCGAATAATAGTTTAAAAGTTTTCATTTTTTTTATATTTTATAAGTTAATGTTATTAATGTTAAGTACTTATTTATTACCTGTTATTTTGTAATGTTTCAATAATTTTATCTAATGCTTTAGTAAGTAATCTGTAATTATTAACTATTGCACTAAAAGTTCTTTCGTCATCATTATTTTCTATATAATCTTTTTCTAATTCTTTACGGCTATCACTAAGTTCGATAACCTGATCTTTAACAATTTCTTTGAAATCAGTTTCTTTACTAGTTGTTTTACAAAGCTTATTTATCTCACATAATTTTTCATTAGTTTGTTGAGAATAATAATTGTCAAGTTCAACAAGCTCCTGATTCATATCGCTTTTATTTGTTGCATTTAATGCAAATGTGGAATTTGATTCTGGAGATTTAATAAGAAAAACTAATGAAATTCCCAAAATGATAATCACAGAAGCAGCAATTTTCCATACAATACGGTTGTTAAATTTATCTTCTTGTTCATCTTTCTGATGTAGTTGTGATAATTTATCTTGAAAACGTTCGAAATGGCCATCTGCCGGTTCATCCGTGTTGAACTGTTTTTTGTTGTTCCTGATTTTTTCTTCTACTTTTGACATAATTTTACCTCCTGATAATTAATGTTAGTTTTGAGAAATCCTGTTAAGCTGGGTTTCTTTAATTATCTCCAATAATTTACTTTTTGCCCGTGAATATCTTGTTCTTGTTGCGTTATATGAAATGTTTAAAATTGTTGAAATTTCTTCATGGTCGTACCCTTCTAATAAATACAGCGAAAGAATAATTCTACAATCTTCTGGAAGTTCGAAAATCGAATTTTTTATTGATTCTACTTTTTCTGATAAAATTGCAAAATGGTCGTCATCAGGTTCGGAGAAGTCAATTATTTTTTCATCCAGCGAAATTGTTTCTTTGTATTTTCTTACTTCATTAATTGATTTATTGATTACTATTTTCTTTAGCCACGAACCAAAACTTGCAATACCTGTGTAGGTATCAATCTTTCTGAAAGCATCTAAAAAAGCTTCCTGCATAACATCTTCGGCTGTTGCGGCATTGTTTGTTATTCTGAGTGAAGTGTTATACATAGCTTTATAATATAATTTATATATTTTTAGTTGTGCTTTGCTATCATTCTTTTTGCAAGCATCAATCAATTCTTGATGAATATTTATTGATTTTATGTTCAAAATTTTATATACTTTAATTCAAAGACAATTAATAATTTCTATTGTTACAAATTTATACTAATTCTTAACAATTTTGCAATTCTGTTCCGTACAAGTATAATAAATATTTTATGTTATTTATTTTGAGATGGGATTTGTGGGATGAGTGATTGATTGAATGGATGATTGGGTGATTGGATTGTGTTAGGTTGCCAACCTTTTAAATGGTTGGTAACCTTTTTTGAGAAGAATTGAAAAATGAATGATTGTTTAAATGTATAAATAACTAAGGAAACAATTTTGATTGTCAGCCGTCTAAGATTACCTTAATTGTTTATACTAATTCGAGATTATCTTCAGTCATTTCAATACTAAATTTGATATTTGTTTTTAATGCCCGAAATACTTTCAATATTGTTTCTATGGTTACATTTTTTGTATTTCGTTCCAGTTTCGAAATCTGTGATTTTTGAACTCCAATTAAATCTCCAAGTTGTTCTTGAGTTAAGTGCCTTTCTTTTCTTGTACTTTTAATCATTTGTCCAAGTACTTCTACTTTAAGGTCAAATTCATATTTATCTCTCCCAGGAGTTCCTGTTTCTCCAATGTGCTTGTCTTTTAACTGATCCAAAGTCATCATTTTAATTTTCTCCTTTGTTTTCATTATTTTGCGTTTTTGAAATTAAAATATTCAAGTCTAATTTTATTTGCTTTTTCAATTTCAGATTTCGGAACTTTACTAACTTTTTTAATAATTCCATGAGTTGAAATTACTAATGTGTCAGTTCTT
>CAYOKJ010000199.1:0-4800 GCA_964404485.1 uncultured Bacteroidales bacterium
CGTGTTAAACAATATTTTAACAAGCCAAACTATTAGAGATATTTAGATATAAACGAAATATTACGGTTATATTTATGTTGTGTGGCATATTGACCAAATAAAGATAATGAAGTATAGAATTACAAAACTATTAGCAAACAAAAAAAATCTAATAATACTATACGTGTTATTAGCATTAGGGGCAAGTATTCAATCCCTTACTTCAGGTGTTAAAACATACAATGAAGGTGGCATAGAGTACAATAAATATAATAATTATACGATTTTTGAAAAATCCTTTGATCATTTAAAAAATAATCAGGATTTGAATACCTTATATCCAAATGAACATTGGGATTTGTATAAATACACTCCTACATTCTCCGTTTTTTTTGGTTTATTTAGCAATTTTCCTGATTGGATTGGTTTAAATTTATGGAATTTGTTTAATGCATTATTTCTAGTATTCGCTATATATTACTTACCACGATTAAATAACATTGAGAAAGGATTGATTCTTCTGGTCCTGTCAATCGAAACATTGACATCAATGCAAAACGAACAGTCAAACGCTTTAATGGCAGGACTTTTAGTTTTGTCATTTGGCTTGCTTGAAAATAAAAAATATTTTCTATCTTCATTATTAATTGTTTTCTCGGTTTATATAAAATTATTTGGCATAGTTGGATTTGCGTTATTTTTATTTTATCCAAAGAAATGGAAATTAACTTTGTATACAGTCATATGGGCTGTTATTCTTTTTATTATTCCTTTAATGTTTGTGGATTACAAGCAATATGTAACTCTATTACAAAGTTTTTTTGAATTGTTGACAAATGACCATTCATCCTCTTATGGATACTCTGTTATGGGCTTGTTAAATACTTGGTTTGGTGTTGAAATAAGTAAGAATATTATTGTACTTATTGGAGTGATTGTATTTCTAATACCACTAATAGGATTCAGTAAATACAAACAATTTTTATTTAGATATTTAACATTGGCTTCGATATTAATTTGGGTAGTAATTTTCAATCATAAAGCAGAATCACCTACATTTATTATTGCGATGACAGGAGTTGCTCTTTGGTTCATAAAAAGCGAAATGGATATATTTAATATTATTCTGTTTGCTAGTGCAATTATATTAACGAGTTTGTCTCCTACAGACATTTTTCCAAGATTTTTACGTGAAGAATTTGTAAATCCATATACATTAAAAGCGTTTCCTTGTATTTTAATATGGTTGAAAATTATTTATGATATGATTGTATTAAAAGAAAGCGAAACAAAAATACGCCACACAACAAAAAATATAGTGCAATTGGCATATGGTACTAAAAATGAAGGTGATAGCAATAAATAAACATAGTGTAAAATTGAAAGATTGGAGTGTTGAAATGCCAAACGCACCATATTCAACACGTTAATAAGACAAAAAAAAGAAATAATAATTTTTAAAAAATGTAACATTCATTATAAATATTAAACATAAATTTCTATTAAAGGTTAAAAAAAATTAAGTTAGACAAACAAGATATCTAATTATTTTTTTATATTTGAAAAAAAAAATTATAACATATATTTTCTAAATAGCAATAGCGTATTAAACAATATTTTAACAAGCCAAGCTATTAGAGATATTTATGTTACCCAACATTTTAGAGAATGACAGTACAAAGAATATAATGTGAAAAAAAATAGGAGGAAGCTAAAAATCCTTTAAAGAGTAGGCAGTATTTTTAATTTATTTATTATGAAACATTTATTATTATTCAGTTTTGTATTACTTTTTGTTATTAATGTAAATGGCCAAAAGAAAAGAGTTAACCCTTATCAAACTGAGGGAACAAAAGAGTATGAAGAAGTAACATCTAAACTAATTGGCGAATGGAATATTTTATCCTTTAGCTCAAAAAAGAATGAAAAAATCGGAGTCATTTACGAAAGCGCAACTGTTGAGTTTAAAAAATTTAATGAAAACGGAGGAGGTGGAGTAGCAATTTTTCGTTTTGTTCTCCCCAGATCTATTATAGATGGAAGAATCGCTGTTTGGAAAAAAGATACTACCATTATAGTGGATAGTTATGTGGTTGTGGCAAATGTTGAATTTAAAATACATAAAAAAGGCGTTCTTGTTTATTTGGATAATCAGGTTAATTATCCTGAAATTAAAGGAAGTGGAGACCGATTCGAAAATTTTCAAGAAATGGAAATTGGTTTTATCACATCACAATCTTCAATGAAAAACAAAGGTGGGGTTAAAAATTTATTGGGGGCAAAATTAATGAAAGTTGTATCTGGTACTGATTTCA
Source organism: uncultured Bacteroidales bacterium (assembly GCA_964404485.1). Lineage (GTDB taxonomy): Bacteria > Bacteroidota > Bacteroidia > Bacteroidales > JAIORY01 > JAIORY01. The sequence goes on from CAYOKJ010000199.1 coordinate 2,295, forward strand.
TTCCAAAAATCCCTAGTCAGGTAAATTACAAAAATTTAACCGATACAAGTGTTAACCTAATTGCTTTACGAAAAGTTAAGTTTAAGCTTACTAAATAATTACGTTGGATAACACACAATATAGCAAAAAGCGGTGAAGTATTTATTTGGAGCGGGTTTAGTCCGTTCCAATTTCATTGCGGTTTGATAGTGAATCACTCGCAGTCCGTTTCATGCCATATTGCCATCGTTAATAAGACAACTTAAAAAAGAAATAATAATTTTCAAAAAACGCAACATTCATTATAAATATTAAACATAAATTTCTATTAAAGGTTAAAAAATATAAAATTAGACAAACAAGATATCTAATTATTTTTTTATATTTGAAAAATAAAATTATAATAAATATTTTCTAAATAGCAATAGCGTATTAAACAATATTTTAACAAGCCAAACTATTAGAGATATTTATGTTGTAGTGCATTAAAATGAGATAGATAATATACATATTTCTAATATTAATTCATATGGTTTCTTTTTTGACAAAGAATAGTTCGAATCATGAGTATGCTAGAAATGATTCTGACACAACAATACTTAACGTGAACAAAATTGGAATTGATGACAAAAAAGATGTAGATTTAATACCACCCTGTTATTGGCATGACCTTAAAAATATAAAGACCCCTAATGGAGTGATGTTAATTTATAGACTTGTAAATGATTCGATATATTTTATCGACTGGGGAAAAGAAAATAAAATAAGGATATTACCTGATACATTCTTTTGTGATGCTCCTGCGGTTGGAGAACCTCGATTTATAGAAGAAAATGAAAAATATATAGTATTAAGATTTGGCTGTGAAAAACGGTCCCAATGTATGCGAAAGTTTTTATTGAAAACAAAGTTAAATATTTTAACATAACACTATAATAAGTTCAAAATTATTCACCATTAAAAAAATGTATTATGAAAAATATTTTTTATGTTTTTACGATTCTGGCAATTTTTATGATTTTTATGCCTAATTGCAAAAAATCGACAACAAATGATTGCACTGCCCCTAGTCTTAGTCCTCCAGGAGGTTGGCTAGCTTCTAATGATGCCCGTCATCCTTTTACCACTGATGCATATTACGAGTGGTGGTATCTTGACGCCAAACTCGACAACGGATATACTGCGGCCGTATCGATTTACTGGCGTCAGAGGATAGGAACGATTCACATCCCCTTGATTTCTATGGATATTTACACGCCGGATGGCAAAATGACTGGCAATATAGTTCCTGATATGTTTACCGCCACCGCTAGTCTGGAGAAATGTGATGTGAAAATGGGAGAAAATTTTCTTATTGATGAAGGCAACCAGTATCGCTTGAAGATAGTAAATGCGATAAATGAGGATTCAACGGATACCATAGGTGCCGAATTAACTTTCCGGAAACAAGCCCCTTCGTGGAAATGGACTGAAGATGGATATATCTCCGATGATACCTCAGGCATACAGGCTTGGGTAAATCCAATTCCACGTGCCGATGTTGAAGGAAAGTTATTTATTAACTCCGATGTAATAGATGTTACAGGTGTAGGTTATCATGACCACAACTGGGGTAATGCCGATATGTCGCTAAGCCGTGCTGGTTGGGGTTGGGGCCGAATGTATGATCCAGTTTTTACATTTGTATATGGCTGGTTTATTTCCAAAGATAGGGGAGAGACAAAACCACAATTATACCTTTCAATGAATAATCAGGTTATCTTCGCTTCTAACCAACTTAATTGCACATTGAGTGATTGGGAATCATATACTATCAGCCCTGGGACAACCGATACTGTACCAAACCTGATTGAATTTTATGGTGAAGTAGACAATGTAAATGTTGACTGTAAGATAGAAGTGTTGAGTGTATTAGAAGCCAGAGAAAATAAGGATTATGTTACAGGATATGCTTCTCACTATTATCGTCGCATCAATCGGTTTACAGGAACTGTAACGGTCTGCGGTGATGCATATCCAATTTCATCATCAGATGCCATCAACGAGTGGGTTACATTTGTACCGTTAAACATACCTTGATAGTGAAGAGCAAAATGCAACTATTAGCGTTAAGAATTTAAAAATAGAAGAAAAATTGAAATTTAAAATTGAGACAGAATGTGAATCAGCTATTACTACCTATTGTATTGACAGTTTATCAATTCAAAACGGAGAACTCTATTATAAATGGATACTATAAACCTATATAAATTCAGGAAAAGGAGTAGAAAAACGAATACAGATAAAAGAATAACGCACTACAATACGCAATATAAAAAATTGGACGGAAAGTTGTAAATATGAACGCATTAGCAATATATAAACGATGTGGTAAATGGAAAGATTGGTGTTTTAAAACGCCCAACCTTTCATATTGCCACCCTTAATAAGACAACTAAAAAGAAATAATAATTTTCAAAAAACGTAACATTAATTATAAATTTTAAACATAAATTTCTATAAAAGGTTAAAAAATATAAAATTAGAT